>NZ_VIGS01000089.1:0-4907 GCF_006704135.1 Micrococcus sp. R8502A1 | reverse complement strand
AGAGGGCGCTGCGAGTGAGGCTCACGTTCCGCAAGCCGATCCTTCACCGGGACAGCGGCCGACGGCAGGCCGGAGGAATAGGCGTCGCGATAGGGTGCACCCCGCGCAACAGAACCGTTGCGAAAGGTCTAACACCCCAACGCAACAGAGTGGGCCGCCATGCGCTGCCACGGGCCCGTGAACTTCGGTGTCACAGGTAGCGGCAGACATCCTCGGGGGAGCACGTGGCCGGGTCGCCGGCGGCGGCGTCCTCGCGCAGGTCGGCGATCGTGGTGCGTAGCTGCGCGAGCTCGGCGAGTTGCCGGTCGATCACATCAAGGCGGGTGTCGAGCAGGTCGGTGACGTGCCGGCAGGGGGCCTGCCCCCGGTCGCGGATGTCCAGCACCTGACCGATCTGGGCCAGGGTCAGCCCGGCCGCTTGCCCCCGGCGGATGAAGTCCAGCCGGTCGAGCACCTCGGCGCCGTAGTCCCGGTAGCCCGCCGGGGTGCGGTCCGCGGCGGGTAGCAGCCCGACCTCCTCGTAGTACCGCAGGGTCTTGCTCGTCGTGCCCGACGCCCGAGCCACCTCACCGATCCGCATGCCACTCATTCTCCCCCTTGACCTTCCAGTGCACTGGAAGGTCGATCCTGAGGGCGATGAAGGAGGAGTTCATGACGGCAACGGCTAACAGCAGGTCGTATGACCTGGCAATGATCGGGTCCGGTGGGGCGGCGTTCGCGGCCGCGATCCGCGCCACCAACCTCGGCAGACGGGTGGTGATGATCGAGCGTGGCACCGTCGGCGGTACCTGCGTGAACACCGGGTGCGTGCCCTCCAAGGCCTTGCTCGCGACCGCCGAGGCCCGCCACGTCACACTCGACGCCTCCCGGTTCCCCGGGCTGCCGTTTTCCGAAGTCCGGCCGGTCGACATGCCCGCCTTGATCGCCGGCAAGGATCGGCTCGTCGGGTCACTGCGTGGCGAGAAGTACCTGGACCTGGCCACCGAGTACGGATGGGATCTCCACCCCGGGGACGCCACGTTCGTCGGCACACCCAGCGAGCCGGCACTGCGCGTCACCGGCCCTGACGGCACGGTGGAGACGGTCCGGGCCGCGCACTACCTCATCGCCACCGGCTCCAGGCCCTGGGCGCCGCCGGTCCCCGGCCTGCAGGAGGCCGGTTACCTGACCTCGACCACCGCGATGGAACTGGACCACGTCCCGGAGTCGCTGCTGGTCATCGGCGGCGGCTACGTCGCGATGGAGCAGGCCCAGCTCTTCGCTCGGCTCGGCGTCCGGGTCACCATGCTGGTCCGTTCACGGCTGGCGTCCCAGGAAGAACCCGAGGCGTCCACCGCCCTGGATGAGATCTTCACGGACGAAGGCATCCAGATCATCCGCGGCGCGGTGCCCAGCGCGGTCCGCCGCGACCCGGCCACCGGCGAGGTCACGGTCACTGCCACCACCACTGACGGCTCACAGGAACTCCGGGCGGCCGAGGTACTCGTCGCCACCGGGCGCCGCCCGGTCACCGCCACGCTCGGTCTCGACACCGTCGACGTGCGCACCGGCGACCACGGCGAGGTGGTCGTCGACAGCCATCTGCGCAGCACCAACCCGCGCGTCTGGGCTGCCGGTGACGTCACCGCCCACCGTCAGTTCGTGTACGTCGCCGCGGCCCACGGCGCCCTCGTCGCCGACAACGCCCTCACCGGCGCCGGCCTCGAGGTCGACTACCGCCACCTGCCCCGGGTCATGTTCACCAGCCCCGCCCTGGCCGCCGTCGGGATGACCGAACGGCAGGCCTCCGCTGCCGGGATCCGCTACGACAGCCGTGTCCTGTCACTCGCGCACGTCCCACGCGCGATCGTCAACCGCGACACCCGCGGGTTCATCAAGATGGTCACCGACGCCGACACCGGCCGCATCTTCGGCATTACCGCCCTGGCCCAGGACGCCGGCGACCTCGCCGCCGCCGGGGTCTACATGCTCGAGGCCGGCATGACCACCAGCCAGGTCGCCAACCTCTGGAGCCCCTACCTGACCATGGCCGAAGGCCTCAAGCTCACCGCGCAGGCCTTCACCACCGACATCGCCAAGCTCTCCTGCTGCGCGGCGTGAACCTGCCCCGCACACAGGGACACCGATAGGGGACCGCCTCGCCCCGGGGCGCGAGACAAGAAAATGGGCGCCGATCAGCCCTACTTACTGGCACCCCTGCGTATCGGACCTGCAACCACCGGGGAGTTCAGTCGATGCAAGAACTCCCGTCCCAGGCCTATATCTGGACGTCTTCACGACCTCTACGTGCTCGACCCGACGAGGACAGCACTGGACGACGCGATGACCGCCTTGCGGCGCCGCCATGAGGCCGCGGTCCGTTTGGGCCGCGTCACCGCACCACCATGACCACGATCGTCACCACGTAAGCCGCGGCGACCAGACCGATCCCCAGCAGGGTGAGCACCATTCCGCGCCGGGCCGGCCGCTGGCCCTCGTCCGGCCCGGGGCCCTTGCCGTGCTTCGCGGTCATCGCGCGCTCCTAAGACGTTGCTCAAGCATGTGCGGCTCTCGCGAGCGGGCTTCCGTGCCGAGTGCTACCAGCTCAGGTCGTGACAGCCGTCGCTGCCGGCGCCCTCCACCTGCAAGGTGGCATGGGCGATACCGTAACGGTCGCGCAGCACCCGGCGCGCGCCGGCAAGCACGGCGCCGTGGTCCGCGCCCTGGTCAGCGACCAGGTGGGCCGTGGCCACGTTCATCCCCGACGTCAGGGTCCACAGGTGCAGGTCGTGGACCTCCTCCACCCCCTCGACCGCGTCCAGGTCACCGGCGACGTCCTCCGGGTCCACCCCTTCCGGGGCGTGCTGGCCCAGCACCGCGATCACCTGCCTGCCCAGAACCACCGCCCGGATGATGACGAAGACCGCGATGAGCGCCGCGACCACGACGTCCCAGATCTGCTGGCCGGTGAGGATGATCAGCACGCCGGCGACCATGACACCCACCGACCCGGCGGCGTCGGCGATCACCTCGTAGTAGACGCCCTTGACGTTCAGGCTGTCCTTGGCCCCGCTGCGCAGCAGCAGCATGGAGATGATGTTGATCACCAGGCCGGCGAAGCCGACCGCGAGCATGGCGCCGGAGGCCACCTCCGGCGCGTCGCCCAGCCGGCTGATGGCCTCGACCACCACGTACACCCCGACCGCGAGCATCGCCAGCACCGCCAACGCCGAGGCGAACACCTCGGCCCGGTAGGAGCCATAGGTGCGTCGCCCCGTGGAGTCCGGCCGGCTCGCGATGCGCGTCGCCAGCAGCGCCGCACCCAGCACCACCACATCGGCAGCCATGTGCCCGGCATCCGACAGCAGCGCCAACGACCCCGACACCAGCCCCGCGACCAGCTCGATCAGGAAGAAGCCCGCCGTCAGGGCGAACGCCCCCGCCAGCCGCCGACGGTAGCGGCCACCGGCATGCCCGGTCGCCGGGGCATGGCTGTGTCCCGCCCCCATCAGCCCTGCCCCTCGTGGCGGGCGTGCTCACGGGAGACGTCCAGCAGCATCCGCACATGCCCGTCAGCGAGGCGGTAGTACACCATCCGCCCCTCCCGGCGGCTCTCGACCACCCCAGCGGTACGCAGCACCCGCAGCACCTGGGACACCGACGCCTCCGCGACATCGACCGACGCCGCCAGGTCACACACGCACAGCTCGCCGGCCTCCAGCAACGCATACAGCGCCCGGGCACGGCGCGGGTCCCCCAGGAGCTTGAACAGCCCGGCCAACCTGCCGGCCTCGCGCTCGTCGGGGATCCTCTCCCGGGTCAGCGCCACCTTCTCCGGATGGACGGCGGTGACCTGACACGAATCCAACGGCGTCACACTCATGCCACGACCATACACCTATGCAGATATCAGCAGCGGGAGCCACACACGAGAGGTCAGCAGGTTCTGTATGGTCAGCGCATGCTGACTATTGCTTCGCGGCTGGACGTGATGAACCGGCTGGGCCGGGCGATGGCCGACCCGACCCGCTCCCGCATCCTCATGACACTCCTCGAGGGCCCGAGCTACCCGGCGGTACTCGCCCGCGACCTAGGGCGTGTCTGAGAATGGATCCAGGGGGCCAGCTGACACCCTGGAAGGCATGTCCCGCTTCCAGATGCTCTCCGATGCCCAATGGGAGTTGATCGCCCCGATGCTCCCGACCCGGACCGGCAGGGCCGGCAGGCCGTTCTCGGACGCCCGCACGATGGTGGAGGCGATCATCTACCGATATCGGTGCGGGATTGCATGGAGGGATCTGCCCGAGGTCTACGGGCCTTGGCAGACCGTGTGGACCTGGCACCGGCGCTTAGCTGAAGAGGGCACCTGGGATGCGGTGCTGGCGAGGCTGACCGCCGCCGCGGACGCCGAAGGCCTGATCGATTGGTCGGTCTCGGTGGACTCCACGATCGCCCGTGCGCATCAGCACGCGACGAACATCACCCGCCTCACAGGGGGATGGGTCGAACTACAGGAATCTGCATGAGGAGCCGGCCGATCACGGCATCGGGCGCTCCCGGGGAGGGCTGAGCACGAAGATCCATCAGCTCGTCGATGGGACCGGGCTGCCGCTGGTCAGCCTGATCACCCCCGGCCAGGCAGGGGACTCCCCGATGCTCCTTCCTCTTCTGGAGCAGCTGCGCGTGACCCGGCCAGTAGGGCGGCCCCGGACCCGCCCCGAGGCCGTGCTGGGCGATAAGGCGTACTCCTCCCGGGCGATCCGCACCCACCTGCGTGCCCGCCGGATCAAAGCCGTGATCCCCGAGCCGGCGGATCAGCAGGGCCACCGCAGGCGCCGCGGCTCGGCCGGTGGCCGTCCCGTGGGCCTGGACTCGCAGGCTTACAAGGGCCGGAACGTGATCGAGCGCCAGTACGCGCACCTGAAGCA
>NZ_VIGS01000088.1:0-5455 GCF_006704135.1 Micrococcus sp. R8502A1 | reverse complement strand
TCCCTCAAAGAATGTCCGGCGGCGACCTACTCTCCCACAACCTCCCGGCTGCAGTACCATCGGCGCTGTGGGCCTTAGCTTCCGGGTTCGGAATGGAACCGGGCGTTTCCCCCACGCTATGACCGCCGTAACCCTAACCCCACACCACCACCCTCAACACGGGCAACAGCAGGGAAACCTACGGGTCACACAACAGTGACACTATTCAACTCAAAACACCCCAACCATCCACCAACACATGGACAGCCGGTTGCAATCAGACAACCGCACAGTGGACGCGAACACCAACCCATCACCTTGAAGCAAGCAATAGGATAAGAGTGTGTGTAAGTCATCGGCCTATTAGTACTGGTCAGCTTCACGAGTCTTCAGTCCTCGCTTCCACATCCAGCCTATCAACCCAGTGTTCTAGCTGGGGGCCTCACACCCTCAAAGGGGCAAGGAAATCTCATCTCGAAGCCGGCTTCCCGCTTAGATGCTTTCAGCGGTTATCCATCCCGAACGTAGCTAATCAGCCATGCACCTGGCGGTACAACTGACATACCAGAGGTTCGTCCGTCCCGGTCCTCTCGTACTAAGGACAGACCTTCTCAAATTTCCAACGCGCGCAGAGGATAGGGACCGAACTGTCTCACGACGTTCTGAACCCAGCTCGCGTACCGCTTTAATGGGCGAACAGCCCAACCCTTGGGACCTACTCCAGCCCCAGGATGCGACGAGCCGACATCGAGGTGCCAAACCATGCCGTCGATATGGACTCTTGGGCAAGATCAGCCTGTTATCCCCGAGGTACCTTTTATCCGTTGAGCGACGGCCGTTCCACAACGAGCCGCCGGATCACTAGTCCCGACTTTCGTCCCTGCTCGAGCTGCCACTCTCACAGTCAAGCTCCCTTGTGCACTTGCACTCGACACCTGATTGCCAACCAGGCTGAGGGAACCTTTGGGCGCCTCCGTTACATTTTAGGAGGCAACCGCCCCAGTTAAACTACCCATCAGGCACTGTCCCTGACCCGGATCACGGGCCGAAGTTAGATATCCAGAGTGACCAGAGTGGTATTTCAACGGCGACTCCACGAACACTGGCGTGCCCGCTTCACAGTCTCCCACCTATCCTACACAAGTCACACCGAATACCAATACCAAACTATAGTAAAGGTCACGGGGTCTTTCCGTCCTTCTGCGCGTAACGAGCATCTTTACTCGTAATGCAATTTCGCCGAGTTCATGGTTGAGACAGCGGGGAAGTCGTTACTCCATTCGTGCAGGTCGGAACTTACCCGACAAGGAATTTCGCTACCTTAGGATGGTTATAGTTACCACCGCCGTTTACTGGGGCTTAAGTTCTCCGCTTCGCCGAAGCTAACAGGTCCCCTTAACCTTCCAGCACCGGGCAGGAGTCAGTCCATATACATCGTCTTACGACTTCGCATGGACCTGTGTTTTTGATAAACAGTCGCTTCCCCCTGGTCTCTGCGGCCCCGATCCCCTCACACCAGCACGTGGTGCTCAAGGTTGGGGCCCCCCTTCTCCCGAAGTTACGGGGGCATTTTGCCGAGTTCCTTAACCATGATTCTCTCGATCGCCTTAGTATTCTCTACCTGACCACCTGTGTCGGTTTAGGGTACGGGCAGTTTGAACCTCGCGCCGATGCTTTTCTAGGCAGCATAGGATCACCGGATCACCCACCACGTGGGCGCCCATCAGGTCTCAGGCATACAGCCGGCGGATTTACCTACCGGCAGCCCTACACCCTTAGACCAGGTCATTTCCATTGCCCGGCCCGGCTACCTTCCTGCGTCACACCCGTTAATGCGCTTGCCTCCCCGGTTCAGGTCCCGCGCTCCCCACCACCGTCCCCGTCAAAGACGAGGATCGGGATGGTTCGGGCGGTTAGTATCACCGGCTCAGCATGGGCGGTTCTTCACTGGTACGGGAATATCAACCCGTTGTCCATCGACTACGCCTGTCGGCCTCGCCTTAGGTCCCGACTTACCCAGGGCAGATTAGCTTGACCCTGGAACCCTTAGTCATCCGGCGGACGGGTTTCTCACCCGTCTTTCGCTACTCATGCCTGCATTCTCACTCGTCCACAATCCACCAGAAGTTACCCGCTGGCTTCACCTCGTGAACGACGCTCCCCTACCCATCCAGCAAAACTGAATGCCACGGTTTCGGCGGTGTACTTGAGCCCCGCTACATTGTCGGCGCGGAATCACTTGACCAGTGAGCTATTACGCACTCTTTCAAGGGTGGCTGCTTCTAAGCCAACCTCCTGGTTGTCTCAGCAACTCCACATCCTTTCCCACTTAGCACACGCTTAGGGGCCTTAACCGGTGGTCTGGGCTGTTTCCCTCTCGACTATGAAGCTTATCCCCCACAGTCTCACTGCCACGCTCTCACTTCCCGGCATTCGGAGTTTGGCTGAAGTCAGTAACCTTGTAGGGCCCATCGTCCATCCAGTAGCTCTACCTCCGGGAAGAAACACGTGACGCTGCACCTAAATGCATTTCGGGGAGAACCAGCTATCACGGAGTTTGATTGGCCTTTCACCCCTACCCACAGCTCATCCCCTCCATTTTCAACTGAAGTGGGTTCGGTCCTCCACGCGCTCTTACACGCGCTTCAACCTGGCCATGGGTAGATCACTCCGCTTCGGGTCTAGGACACGCGACTCAATCGCCCTATTCAGACTCGCTTTCGCTACGGCTTCCCCACACGGGTTAACCTCGCCACGTATCACTAACTCGCAGGCTCATTCTTCAAAAGGCACGCTGTCACCCCACAAGGAGGCTCCAACGGTTTGTAGGCACATGGTTTCAGGTACTATTTCACTCCCCTCCCGGGGTACTTTTCACCATTCCCTCACGGTACTGATCCGCTATCGGTCAACAGGTAGTATTCAGGCTTACCAGGTGGTCCTGGCAGATTCACACGGGATTCCTCGGGCCCCGTGCTACTCGGGCAACCCCCCAACAGCGGCGGAACACATTTCGACTACGGGACTCTCACCCTCTACGGTCCAGCATCCACACTGGTTCGTCTATATGCCCGCACCTCACTGCGCCATGCCGGCAGACATGACAAGGAGGGGCCCACAACACCGCACATGCAACCCCTGCCGGGTATCACACACATACGGTTTAGCCCCATCCGCGTTCGCTCGCCACTACTAACGGAATCACTTTTGTTTTCTCTTCCTGTGGGTACTGAGATGTTTCACTTCCCCACGTTCCCTCCACCCGGTCTATGTGTTCAACCGGGGGTCACACGACACGTCGTGCGGGGTTTCCCCATTCGGAAATCCTGGTCTCAACGTCCGGTTATCGACTCCACCAGGCTTATCGCAGATTCCCACGTCCTTCTTCGGCTCCTGTTGCCAAGGCATCCACCATGCGCCCTTGGAAACTTTCACACACAATGAAAGTCCTCAAATGAGCAATATCTAACTAAGATGTCATTCTCGGCATCACCACACCTCACACACCACCCCAGGGGGGACAGTGCGATCAACGATGCAGCAACAAAAAAAATAAGATGCTCGCGTCCACTATGCAGTTCTCAAACAACAACCCACACCCCATCCACCAACCCACAAGGCCAGCTTCACAAGGCACGGAGACCAGAAACAACAACCCCAACCCTCACAGATCAGGGCACCTGCTGTTCCAGGACCCAACAGTGTGCCAACACCAGCTCGCAGCCACCAACACCACCCATTCCAACCACACCCGCAAAGGCATGACGTACTCGAGCACTGCCGGCACCACCACTGGCACCATTCATTGATGTTCCACCCATGAGCAACCCGCCATCACACACGCGGTGATGCAACGGGCACTAATGCTCCTTAGAAAGGAGGTGATCCAGCCGCACCTTCCGGTACGGCTACCTTGTTACGACTTAGTCCCAATCGCTGGTCCCACCTTCGACGGCTCCCCCCACAAGGGTTAGGCCACCGGCTTCGGGTGTTACCAACTTTCGTGACTTGACGGGCGGTGTGTACAAGGCCCGGGAACGTATTCACCGCAGCGTTGCTGATCTGCGATTACTAGCGACTCCGACTTCATGGGGTCGAGTTGCAGACCCCAATCCGAACTGAGACCGGCTTTTTGGGATTAGCTCCACCTCACAGTATCGCAACCCATTGTACCGGCCATTGTAGCATGCGTGAAGCCCAAGACATAAGGGGCATGATGATTTGACGTCGTCCTCACCTTCCTCCGAGTTGACCCCGGCAGTCTCCCATGAGTCCCCACCACGACGTGCTGGCAACATGGAACGAGGGTTGCGCTCGTTGCGGGACTTAACCCAACATCTCACGACACGAGCTGACGACAACCATGCACCACCTGTGAACCCGCCCCAAAGGGGAAACCGTATCTCTACGGCGATCGAGAACATGTCAAGCCTTGGTAAGGTTCTTCGCGTTGCATCGAATTAATCCGCATGCTCCGCCGCTTGTGCGGGCCCCCGTCAATTCCTTTGAGTTTTAGCCTTGCGGCCGTACTCCCCAGGCGGGGCACTTAATGCGTTAGCTGCGGCGCGGAAACCGTGGAATGGTCCCCACACCTAGTGCCCAACGTTTACGGCATGGACTACCAGGGTATCTAATCCTGTTCGCTCCCCATGCTTTCGCTCCTCAGCGTCAGTTACAGCCCAGAGACCTGCCTTCGCCATCGGTGTTCCTCCTGATATCTGCGCATTCCACCGCTACACCAGGAATTCCAGTCTCCCCTACTGCACTCTAGTCTGCCCGTACCCACCGCAGATCCGGGGTTAAGCCCCGGACTTTCACGACAGACGCGACAAACCGCCTACGAGCTCTTTACGCCCAATAATTCCGGATAACGCTCGCACCCTACGTATTACCGCGGCTGCTGGCACGTAGTTAGCCGGTGCTTCTTCTGCAGGTACCGTCACTTTCGCTTCTTCCCTACTGAAAGAGGTTTACAACCCGAAGGCCGTCATCCCTCACGCGGCGTCGCTGCATCAGGCTTGCGCCCATTGTGCAATATTCCCCACTGCTGCCTCCCGTAGGAGTCTGGGCCGTGTCTCAGTCCCAGTGTGGCCGGTCACCCTCTCAGGCCGGCTACCCGTCGTCGCCTTGGTGAGCCATTACCTCACCAACAAGCTGATAGGCCGCGAGTCCATCCAAAACCGATAAATCTTTCCAACACCCACCATGCGGTGGACGCTCCTATCCGGTATTAGACCCAGTTTCCCAGGCTTATCCCAGAGTTAAGGGCAGGTTACTCACGTGTTACTCACCCGTTCGCCACTAATCCACCCAGCAAGCTGGGCTTCATCGTTCGACTTGCATGTGTTAAGCACGCCGCCAGCGTTCATCCTGAGCCAGGATCAAACTCTCCGTAAAAAAATTACAGAACAACACCGTGGCAGCCGGAAATAACCACCACGACATCCATTCAATACCTGGCAGACCATCACCACAC
>NZ_VIGS01000087.1:0-6103 GCF_006704135.1 Micrococcus sp. R8502A1 | reverse complement strand
GACCGGTGGACTTCGGCGTGGGGAACAGCGGGCCGATCACGGCCCAGACCTCGTCCGAGATGACATCACGCGACATGACCCCAGACTCGCGCATCCACGTCCCCGAACCCTTTAGCAACACGCCCTAACCAAGTGCAGTTAAGGACGCGGGCACCGATGGGACCTGTCAGGTCAGTACCGCGTCACGGTCAGCGTCGTGGTGGTGCACAAGGCGACCCTCTTCAGGGGGGGCGCCTTAGGATGCCGCCAAGGTCCCCAACATGAGCCCAGTTGCTGGTCGTTAGGGGTACCTCGTGTCCCGCGCGGCCGACGCTACCGGCGTTTCAGGCGTCGGCGGCTGCCTAACTTCCCAGACCGACCCAGCTGAGCACGATGGTGGCCAGGAGGGTGAGCACAGCCACTAGGGCGTGTCTGACAATCGTTTGGATTACGCGAGCACCGCCCGCGTCCGCTGCGGCGATCAGCATCTGAAGCACCCGATCCCAGGTGCCTTCTTCGGCCATGCGTCGATACCAGGTCCACACTTCTCTGCCGCGGCCAGAAGACCTTGGGCAGATCGCGCTAGGCGATCCCGCACCGGTACCGGTAGATGATGGCCTCGATCATCATCCGCGCATCCGAGAAGGGCCTGCCGGGCCGGCCCGTGTGAGTAGGCAGCATCGGGGCGATCAGCTCCCACTGGGCATCGGAGAGCATCTGGAAACGGGACATGCCTTCCAAGGTGCCAGTGGGCCCCTAGACTGTTTGTCAGACACGCCCTAGGAGCGTATATGGCCTCTACCTCTCCAACGCTTTTGCCGTTCCGGATCGATTCTCTAGCCACCTCGCTCTTCGCCAAGGAGACAGGCTTCAGCGGCCCCCAGCTCCATGACTTCTTCGCTCGTTACACCGACGTGCTGGGCCCCTATCGGTGGAACGGGAGCCCCTCCCGATGGCAGATCTTCCAGACCGGGTTGCATTCTCTTCCGCTGCCTCAACAACGCGCCGTGCTACTGGAGTTGTGTTCCTACGACGGCGAGTTCAAAAACGGCCGCCCCCCTGAAGGGGAGCTCACCCGGCTACGGGCCATGCTCCTCTCCGCCGGCACCCCCGGCGCGCAGGCAGCACAGGAGTCCCTGCAGAAGCTCGAGGACTGGGAGGCCGTCAACAGGTCCTGGCAGGCCGCGCTGACCAAAGTCCAGGACGACCCAGACGGAGCTATCACCGCGACCCGCACCACCATCGAGAGCGTGTGCAAGCACATCTGCGATGAACGCGGAGTGAAGTACGAAGACGGGTGGGATCTCGCTCGGCTCTACAAGGCCACCTCAAGTGCGATGCAGGTGGCACCGGATCAGCACAGCGAACAGATCATCAAGCAGATCCTCAGCGGGGCGGCAACGCTTGTTGGAGGACTGGCCGCGATGAGGAATGCCCTCAGCGACGCCCACGGTCGAGGCAAGCGCTCTGTGGGGCCAGCACCTCGCCATGCCAAGCTCGCGGTCAACGCGGGGTTCGCCATCGCCGGCTTCCTCATCGACACCCACGTAGAGAAACCGCCCGTTTCCAGCTGACCCTCTCGGCCCCGATTCTTAGGTTTAGAACGGCAGGGCCCCGTGTACGTTGTGCCTGTGGAGCAACTTGCAGATCGCGGCGTCATCCGCACAGCCCTGGACGACTTCGGACATGCCTGGGGTCAGCGCATCGACCGCTGGCGCGCCGATGGACAGACCCACACGGAGAAGTCCTTCGCCCAGCAGTTCTGGTCCGACCTGCTACGCGCTTTCGGGGTGATCCCCGAACGCATCGACCTGTTCGAGCGCGGGGCCGCGCGCGCCTCCACCGGTGGGGCCGGCTACATCGACTTCTTCTGGTCCGGTGTCGCCCTGGGCGAGGCCAAGTCCCTGGGCGCTAACCTCGACGTCGCCCACGCCCAGGCGTTGGACTACCTCGCCGGCGGGTCCATCGGTCAGCACGAGTGGCCCAAGTACGTGCTCGTCACGGACTTCGCCCGCATCCGCGTCGAACGTCTCGGAGACGCCGGCTGGGTGGCCGAGTTCGGCGTAGAAGACGCTGCGGACCACGTGGACCAGCTGATGTTCCTAGCCGGCCAGGACACCGTGACCAAGACCGAGGAACAAGAGGCCTCCATCGCGGCCGCGCAGCTGATGGCCTCCATGTTCACTGCCCTCGTCGGGGACGAGGTGGACGTACCCGTAGGCGAGGAGGCCCCCGAGGACGCCGAAGAGGAGGAGTTCGCCACCCAGCAGGCCTCGATCCTGCTCACCCGGCTGCTGTTCCTGCTCTACGGAGACGACGCCGGCCTGTGGGAGGCCGACCTGTTCCAGCGTTGGGTGGAGTGGGACACCACCGCCGACAACCTCGGCCCCCAGCTCGACGCGCTCTTCCGCGTGCTCAACACCCCAGAGAACCGGCGCCGCGGCGTGCCGGACTCTCTGGCCCGCTTCCCCTACGTCAACGGCGGCATCTTCGACGGCACCTCCACGGCCGGCTTCCTCACCAACGACTTCCGGGACGCGCTCGTGGCCGCCTGCCGGTTCCGGTGGACCCAGATCTCCCCGGCCGTATTCGGCTCCATGTTCCAACTGGTCAAGTCCAAGCAGGCCCGCCGCGGGGACGGAGAGCACTACACCTCCGAGGAGAACATCCTCAAGACCATCGGCCCGCTCTTCCTGGACGAGTACCGCGCCCGCGCGGACCGGCTCATCCAGAACAAGACCACCACCCGGCGTGAGGTGATCGGGCTGATCGAGGAGATGGCCGCCAACATCTACGTCGACCCGGCCTGCGGAGCCGGCAACTTCTTGAACCTGGCCTACGCCAAGCTGCGCGAGATCGAGAGGGACCTGCTGGCCGACCAGCGCCGCCGCACCGGGTCCCAGGACCTGTCCCTGGACGTGAGCTTGGACCAGCGGATCCACATCGACCGGTTCTACGGGATCGAGATCAACTGGTGGCCGGCCAAGATCGCCGAGACCGCCATGTTCCTAGTGGACCACCAGGCCAACCGGCAGCTGGCCGCCGCGCTCGGCCAGGCCCCGGTGCGTCTGCCGATCAAGATCACCGCCACGATCTACCAGCACGACGCGCTCACCCTCGACTGGTCTCAGGCCCTCCCCGCCCCGGCCGGGCGCACGTTCGTGTTCGGCAACCCCCCGTTCCTAGGTGACCACACCCGCACGGCTGCCCAGCTGGCGCTGATGCAGGCGGCCTGGGGTGAAGGCAAGCAGCTCTCCCGCCTGGACTTCGTGACCTCCTGGCACGCGCTCACCCTGCGCCTGCTGGCTGAGCGGGATGGGGAGTGGGCGTTCGTGACCACGAACTCGATCGTTCAGGGGGACCAGCCGGCCCGCTTGTTCGCCCCGATCTTCGCCGCCGGCTGGCGGATCAAGTTCGCCCACCGCACCTTCGCGTGGGACTCCCAGGCCCCCGGCAAGGCCGCAGTGCACTGCGTGATCATCGGCTTCACCCGCGACCGGGACGCCAAGGCACGCCTGTTCAAATACGAGCACGCACGAGGCGAGGCCCGCGAGGTGCCCGGGGTGAAGACGATCAACGCCTACCTGGTGGACGGACCCGACGTGCTGGTGCAGAAGCGCAGCACCCCGCTCGCCCCCGACATGCCGGAGGTCGTCTATGGTTCCAAGCCCACGGATGACGGCAACCTCATCGTCACCGCAGAGCAGTACCAGGCCGTGATGGCCGATCCCGTGATGGCCCCCTACGTGCGCCCTTACGTCGGCGCGGTCGAGTTGATCCGCGGCCAGCAACGCTGGTGCCTCTGGCTGACCGATATGGACCCGGATGCGCCCTCCCGCTCCCCCGAGCTCAAGCGCCGTCTCGAGGGTGTCGCCGCCGAACGGGCCAAGTCCAAGGCCGCCTCCACCCGGGACTGGGCGCGCTTCCCCCACCTGTTCCGCCAGCGCGGCCTCGTCTCCGATGTGCCCTTCGTCGGGATCCCAGAAGTCAGCAGTGAGGGGCGCGCCTACCTGCCCGTGGCCCACTTCGAGCCCGACGTCATCATCTCCAACAAGGTCTACGGTGCCGTGGACCCCGACGGCATCGTCTTCGCCGTGGCCTCCTCCTCGATGTTCATCACCTGGATGAAGACCGTCGGAGGACGACTGGAGTCCCGCATCTCGTTCTCCAGCACGATCACCTGGAACGGCTTCCCCCTGCCTGCTCTGACCGACAAGGACCGAGCCTCTCTAGCCAAGGCCGGCCAGAAAGTCCTCGAAGCCCGGGCTCTCCACCCCGAGCGATCCCTGGCCCAGCACTACGCACCTCTGAGCATGGACCCGGTCCTGGTGAGAGCCCACGACGGGTTGGACACCGTGATGGACAAGATCATGGGAGCACCCCGCCGGTGCCGTACCGAGCTAGAACGTCAGGAGTTGCTCTTCACTCGGTATGCGGAGCTAACCGGGTGAGGATGAGGAGCTCAGCCTGAAGACAATTTTCAATGCTCCTGTAGCATTGACATATGGAAGCTCTGTTTGATCGCAACGGATATACGTGCGCCTGGATGAAAGATGACACTCTCTTCGACCTCGCTGGCCGTGTGGTTGCCTACATCGACCAGACACAGGTCTTTGGCCGCCAGGGCCGCCACTTCGGCAGGCTTGTGGAGGGTAATGTACGGGATCATCATGGCGATGTAGTCGCTTGGACGCGGAAGTCTCATGAAGGCCCCCTGAAGCCTGTGGCCGCTATCCCGCCTATCCCGCCCTTGACTGAAATCGTTCCCATCCGGCCCATTTTCGCAATCCCCCCAATCCCCCCTATAAATTCGCTGAACTGGTCACGTATGACGTGGCCCGAGTTCATCGCTCAGTAGAATCACGGTAAGCCGGCCCAGGGCCTCCGTGCACCTCACCAACAGGCCGCTCGCGCCAGTAGCATTAAAAACTAGCGCCTATTTATAGCCCCATGCGAGCAAGAGATGTGTACAGCGTCTGCCGGCTCACCCCGAACGTGCGCGCCACCTCCGCCTTCGGGATGCCCATGTTGATCATCACCCGCGCTTGCTCCACGTCCGTGCCCGAGAGCTTCGAGGCCTGCACGTACTTGCCTCTCGCCTTGGCCAGGGCGATGCCCTCGGCCTGGCGCTCCTTGATCCGCCGGCGCTCGAACTCAGCGAACGCCGCCAGGATGCCCAACATCAGCCCGTCCACGGGAGAGGTCCCGGACTTGTCCACCGTGATGCGCTCGGACACGAACTGCACCGCACACCCCTTGTCGGTGAGCTCGTCCACGATCGCGTACAGGTCCCGAGTGTCCCGTCCCAGCCGATCCATCGAGGCGACCTTCACCAGGTCCCCCTCGCGGACGTACCGCATCAGCTCGGCCAACCCGGCGCGCTTGGCCCTCGAGCTGCCGGAGATCTTGTCCTCGAAGACCCGGTCGCACTCCCCCACCGCCTCGAGCTGACGATCCAGGTTCTGCTCCGCCGAGCTCACCCGCACGTACCCCACGGCCTGTCCAACCACGTCTTAGACCCTCCGACACTTCTGTCTAACGGCCCGGTTTGGGACCGTCTCTGACGTGATGGTCTCGTGGGCGGGCGGGGTGTGTAAAGGGGTATACCCGGCTCGACGGCCAATAGGACGAGCGCGGGCAGCGGAGCCACCCTGCGCGAGACATCGGGATCGGTGGCCAAGCGCGCTGACCAGGAGGGGAGTCGTCCTGGCGCGCTGGGGAGCACGGTGGCGCCATGCGGCGGGCACTGGTGGATATGTGGTTAGGCAGTGAGCGGCGGCAGCCCGAGCAGGACGTAGATCGTGCTGAGGACCGGGATGATGCGCTGTGCAGACTCGTCCGCGAGGGTCTCAACGGCCTTGTTTCGGAAGCGCTGGATCAGGCTGGCCGGGATCCTGCCGTCGCCGTCCTCCACCTGCTCCTCAAGCATGTTCACGCGCGTCAGCAGGTCACGTACAGCGTCAGAATCGCTGACGCCTGTGACCGAGTGTTCAGTTCGCGCTGTATAGTTCAGTCCATGCTGACTATTGCTTCGCGTCTCGACGTGATGAACCGCCTGGGTCGTGCACTGGCCGACCCCACTCGATCCCGGATCATCTTGACCCTGCTCGACCATCCCGCTTAC
>NZ_VIGS01000086.1:0-6293 GCF_006704135.1 Micrococcus sp. R8502A1 | reverse complement strand
AGAGGTTTATAAGAGACAGGGGGAGTGGGGAGGGGCAACGCGCCCGAGATAGACTGGCCCACCCGGGCCGGAGGAGGTAGAGTGATCCTCACGGGACGCGCCGCAGGGCGTCTTCCGTCCAACCGAACCCCCGCCCCGCGCGGGGGTTTCGTGTATCCGATGTCATGGCGTCCAGATGTAGTCGTGGCTGAGGACGGAATCCAGCGATTTCCCGATGTTGTTCATGCGCCGTTTCGCCATCGGATTGCGCTCCTTGACGTGTCGTCGGCGTTGCTCGAAGTACGTCAGAACGTCTACCGCCTGCAGGAGACGGCTCCGGTTCGATGGCCCGAAGTAGATCGTGTCGAGCAGGTGGTTCAGCTTTCCGTCAGTCAGGCCTCGCACGGACGCCGACCGCATGCGGCGGTAGCTCAGCCGGCTGTCCTCTCGCAGGTGGTGATCGTCCGCGATGACCATTAACCCACCTGACACCAGCCTGCTTCGGCGGTGGATCCGGTTGAGAAGCTGTCCCGAGACCACCAGATACGGCTCCTGGTCCTCCCATCCCGGTCGGTGATGAAGGCGCTCGGTGTCGACCCCCTGGAAGCCGAACCATGGCGCGTGAGAGCAGATCACATCGACCGCCCTCTGGCTGGCCCATGCCCGGGTTCCCGGGTCCATTGCCGACCAGCCTTCTTCTCCCTGGAACATCGCGTGGCCATGGAACTCGAGTTCGTCGGGTACCTGGTCCGGATGGTCAGCTTTGAGCTGCCCGTGGAGTTCGTCCAGGCCGCGATCAATGGCCCGCACCTGGTCGGCATCCACCACGAGGGCGCCGACGTAGTACACCCCGTCCTGTTGCTGTTCCGACTCGTCCAGATAGCAGATACGCATGGGTCTTGCTCCCCCTTCGCCGCCTCAGAACATCTCACCCTGCCCCGACCCCGGGTCCCGCTTGATCGTCTTGGGCACCTTCCGTTCGGCCGGGGTCGGTTCGGGGAGCTCGCTCGCCGGGATCAGGTCGCCGGCCAGGATCTCGTCCAGGAGCGCCGCCTGGTCCGTGCCCAGGGAGACCGTCTCGGTGAGCACACGCAGCAGGTCCAGGAGTTCGTCGTTCCACTCGTCCGCCCACTCGGTGGGGCGGATGCGGTCCAACGGGGTGGCCGCCTTGCCCGCGGCGCGGCCGATGCCGGTGGCCGTCCGGGCGCCGAGCCACTTGTCCAGCACGTTCATTCCGGACACGGCGAAGGCCCTCACCTCGGGCGAGACACCGGTGACGACGCCGTCCCCCACCGTCAGTCGCTGGGTTGCAGGGTCGTAGGACACGGCCCGCGGGGAGGCCGGCAAGGCCGTCACGGGCTCCTCCCAGCCCAGGCCGGGCACCCGCGGCACCCGACGCGCGGGGCGATCTGCACCGGTGAACCGCTCCCCGTAGGTCTGCAGCCACAGCAGACGTTCACCCAGCTCCACGGCACGGGCGAACAGGGCCGGGTCGACCGTCAGCGGCACGCGGACGGGGCTGCCTTCGAGGGCTTCGTCGAACCGCTGGACGTAGGCGTCGTGGCCGGCGACGCCCATGACATAGGCGGCCAGGTCCTCCGGCGTGACCTCCTGCCTGTAGCGCTCCCCCAGCAGCGGGAGCAGCCCGCCGGTGACGTTGGGCTGAGCGGCTTCAGCGTCCCGGTAGAGGGGGATGACGTCCTTGCCACCACGGTTGTTGTAGTAGTGCAGATCCGGCACCGCCGTCGCCACGGTCACGGCGGGGCCACCGCTGATGCGGGCTGTCCTAGGGGAGACAAAGAACAGCTGGCGGTCCGACAGCGCTTGCCAGAGTGCGGGGCTGTCCGTCTTCGCCAACCGGGGGTCGTCGAAGGTCCACTGGCGGTCGAAGGAGCGCCACGCCACCCGTGTGATCGGCCGGTGCTCAGCGTCGGCGGGCAGCGCCGCCAAGGGGGTCAGGCCGCTCACGGCGGTATGGATGGTGCGCCCAGAGTGGCCCGTCACATACTTCTCCGCACGGGCGTCCGCGGACGGGTCGGCCAACAGCTCTCGCCACCGCCGGCGGAGGGTGTCCTGATCCGGGGCGACGGGCCAGGCGCGGTTGTACTTGATCCCGGGCTGCTGCCAGGGGAAGAGGTCCGCCAGGGCGGGCATGGCCGCCCAGCCCTCCCCGCCGCTGGCCGGTGCCAAGGGGTCGCCCGCCCCACCGGGCAGGCACTCCCATGTGCCGTCGTCGGGATCCAACCGGGCCACCTCGTCCAGGGCCGCGAACTTCTCCGCGCGCGTGCCCCGGAAGCGCCGGTAGTACACGGACGCCTCCCGGGCGGCCTTGCCGGTGCGCACCAGAGTCACGATCGCCACGGGGGTCTGGATGTCGAAGACGTTCTCCTCCTGGCGTGCCCCGCGGCCCTCGCCGCCAAGGTCCATCACCCAGATCTCACTGGCCGTCCGACGGGCCAGATCGCGCAGACCTACAAAGGCCGGGCCGGTCAGCCACGAGGACGCCGTGATGAAGGAGATGATCGCCTGGTCCCCGGGGTCCTGCTGGAACGCCTTCCAGATGGCCCACCGCCAGAAATACACGTACAGGTTGTACAGCGAGGCCTGTGCGGAGAAGATCACGCTCTGCTCCTGGGCGGGGCCGATCAC
The DNA here is from genome assembly GCF_006704135.1 of Micrococcus sp. R8502A1. Lineage (NCBI taxonomy): Bacteria > Bacillati > Actinomycetota > Actinomycetes > Micrococcales > Micrococcaceae > Micrococcus > Micrococcus sp. R8502A1. The sequence goes on along the minus strand of NZ_VIGS01000086.1, from coordinate 3,665 downwards.
GTCGTCGAACAGCGCGTCCTCGCCGTCCCCGTGCTCCACCCAGCCGCCGGTGCCGGAGGTCACCCGGTCATAGGGCGGGTTGCCGATGGCCACGGTGATGCGCCGGTCCCGCTTGATCCGGCGGGCCGCCTCCGCGGCCTCGACGAGGACCCGCGCGTCGCCGAACAACCCCGCCGCCATGCCGGCGGAGGGGTCCTCCAGGGTGTCCGTCAGGTACACGCCGATCTCCTCCGCCTGGAAGGCGTGACCCTGCGCCTCAGCGAGCCGCTGGCCGATGCGCAGGTGCGCCACCGAGTATGGGCCGGGCAGCAGCTCGAAGGCCAGCAGGTTCTTCGTGAGGTTCTTGGCCACCTGGGCCACCCCCGCCGGGCCGCGTTCCTCCCGGGCCGCTGCCTCCGCGCGGTCGATGACCGCCAGCGGGTAGGTGCCGGAGCCCGTCGCGGGGTCCAGCGTCACCACTGAGGGGGCGCCGAAGCCCAGGGTCTGACCGAAACGTTCCCGCAGCAGCGCGTCCACCACGCGCACCTGGCACTGCACCACACTGATCGGCGTGTAGTAGACACCCGCGCGGTTACGGGCGGCCGGGTCGTAGCGCTGGAGGAAGTCCTCGTAGAACCACAGCCACGGCTCACCACGGGAGTCCGTGGAGCGCTCGATGGCGGCCACGTCCATGCTGGACACCAGCCGCATGATGGCCCCGACCTCCGGGGCGATGTACTCCATGAGCGCCGGGATGCCGATGATCGGTCCGAGGGACGCCGCCAGAACATTGCGGTGGGCCGTCTCCAGGGCGTGCTTGGCCTCCTCAAGCGTCACCACGCCGTCGGCGTTCCGGTCCGCTTGGCCGGAGAGACCGGCGATGGCCATGGAGTAGGCCACGACCTGGGCGACGTCGCCGGCGAACTGGGCGTCCGTGGTTGTGTGGTGCACCGTGTGGTCCCAGGCCGCCTTCGCCTCCCGCACCGAGCGGTAGTTGTTAGACAGGCCTTCCTGGAGGCGCTCTCGAAGGAAGCGGGCCAGCGGGGCCAGGCGGTCCGCGAGCTGGCTCACTCGGGTGATCGGCCGGGGCTGGGCCAGGGTGAACTGTTCCAGGACGGTGCGCAGGCGGTCCGCGTCCCAGCCTGCGACGCCGTCGACGGGCAGGAACGCGGTGTCCACAAGGGAGCCGGAGACATAGAGGGCGATCTCGTCTCCGTTCGAGACGAGCAGCGCGTCCAGCTGGGAGAGCAGGTCCCACTGACCCTTCTCCCGGCCGCGCCACTTCTCTCCGATGACCGTGTGGCCGGGTGCCTTGAGTTCCACCCATCCGCAGGGGCGACCGTCGATCAGGGCGGCGAAGTCCGGGCGCACGCCGTCGAGCTGGGCCTCTCGCAGCAGGCTGAGGTCCCCAAGCCCGGTGACGGAGGAGAACGCGCGCAGGAACTCGGAGACCGGGACCGTCAGCTGCGCCTCCGGCTCGGCGGAGACCCCGCTCGTGGAGGCGAGCCGCGCGTCACGGGCGTACGTCTCAGCGAGCTGGGCGAGGGGTGCGTCGATCATGTGTCCTGCCTTGCAGTGGAGAGGGTGGCGCGAGTCACTCTATCCAGACGGGGCGTGCTCGACTGGGCTGACACCGCGGAGGCCGACCTCGCCCCGCTCGTGGCGAGAAATCTGGTCGGGCTCGCCGGCGCCCTCGTCCTCCTCGCCGTCAGTCGCCGGGACACGCCCTCGGTCCGCCAGCTGGACCCGGCCGCCCCGGCTCAGCCCAGCACCTCCCGCGCCACCGCGCTCGCCACCACCAGGTCCTGCCAGGGCATGCCGGTGGTGACGAACAGGGCGGGCGCGCCCTCCCGCCGACGCGCGGTCCCGGCCACGAGCTCGGCCAGCGTCACCGTGTCCTCGATCCCGGCCAGCGCGCCGGAGTCGATCGCGAGGGTGACGTCGCCGGCCTCGCGGGCGGCCGAGTCCCGCGACTCCACCGCCACGGTCGCGCGGCGGGCCAGGGTGTCGTCGGTCTCGCGGGCGTCCGTGGTGTGCGAGCCCATCGCCACGACCGTCGCGTGCTCCGGCACGAGCGTCCCGTCGAACAGCGGGGCCGTCGCGGCCGTGCACGTCACCACGACGTCCGCCTCCGCCACGGCCTCCGGGCCCGCCGTGCTCGCGGTCACGCCCAGCTCCGCTTCGCTGCGCGCGGCCAGGGCGGCGGCCCGGTCGGCGTCGCGGCCCACCACGGACACCCGCTCCAGCCCGAACACGTCCTGGAACGTGAGCGCGTGCTCCCACGCCTGCACGCCCGTGCCGAACACGACCAGGTGCCGGGGCGAGGCGTCCGCGAGCAGCCGCACCCCGAGCGCGGACACCGCGGAGGTGCGCAGGCCCGTCAGCTCGACGCCGGCCAGCACGGCCCGCGGCGCCTGGCCGGGGCTGCCCGGGGCGCCGAACAGCACGTAGACGCCCTGGATGACGGGCAGCCCGCGCTCGGGGTTGTCCGGGGTGAGGGTGAGCAGCTTGGCGCCGACCTCGGTTCCGCGCGTCGAGGGCATCTGCAGCAGCTGCCCGGCGGCGGTGGGCACGCGGGTGCGGGGGGCGTCGGCCTCCGGGTCCAGGCCGGCGGCGAGGGCCGCCTCCAGCGCGTCGACGGCGGCGCGCGGGCTCAGGGCGTTGCGCACGGCGGGGCCGTCGATCCAGGGCAGGGAAGCGGTGGCGAGGTGCGTGTCCATGCGGCCACGCTACGGGGTGGGCCGGGCGGCTCAGCCGAACAGCGTGCGGAAGTTCGCCAGGATCCGGCGGGGGTGCTCGGGGTCGACGGCGGCCAGCCCCGCCACCGTGGGCTCGTACTCGCCCGGCGCGAAGTACCCGTGGTCGCGGTAGATCTCGAGGCGCTCGAGGATCCCGGCCTGGTCCAGCTCGGGGTGGAACTGGGTGGCGTACTGGCGGGTGCCGAGCCGGAACATCTGCACGGGGCAGGCGGCGCCCGTGGCGAGCAGGACCGCGCCGGGCGGCAGTGCGCTCATCGCCTCCTTGTGGCCGACGTACGCCGCGAACGTGCGCGGCACCCCGGCCAGCAACGGATCCGCGGCACCCTCGTCGGTGAGCGTGACCTCGACGGGCGCGGCCGATTCACCGTACGCGTTGTCCACGACGCCGCCGGCGTGCCGGCCCAGCGTGCCGACGCCGTAGCAGCAGCCGAGGAACGGCAGGTCGCGGCGCCGGACGACGTCGAGCATCCGGCCCAGCTCCGCCTCCACGGCGCGCTGCACGGGGGACTTGGTCTCCTCGGGATCGGAGCCCGTGAACGGGCTGCCGGGCAGGATCACGGCGGCGACGTCCGCGAGCTCCGCCTCCCAGTCCAGGCCGTGCGTGGCCACGTCCGGGCGCTGCACGACGCGGTCCAGGCGCAGCACCCGCAGCCGGCCCTCCGGATAGCCGCCCAGTCGCTGGACGGCCTCGATCTCGGCGGCCGCGGCGTCGTCTTCGGGGCGCGTCTGGACGAGGAGGAACGGCCGCGGATGCGGGCTCGGGACGGCGCCGGTCGGGGTGGTCATCTCGGCAGACTAGTTGTTGTGGGTCATGAGGTTCTTGGCACGAGGCCCGGGCTGAGATGAGACGAGCGGGCCCCGCCCGGCAGGATGGAAGTTCCTCAACAACCCATCCGCTGGAAAGAGCCCGCTCATGACCCACGCTAA
>NZ_VIGS01000085.1:0-6485 GCF_006704135.1 Micrococcus sp. R8502A1 | reverse complement strand
ACGTGTGCGGTCGTCGGCCGCGTCAGAAGTGTAGAAGAGACAGGGGCGGGCCACGGGGGCGTCCGAGGCCGCCACGATGACGTTGCCGCGGCGCCGCCCCTTGAGCATGGGCGGATCCGCGATCACCTCGACGTGCTCGAACGCGGCGACGACGGCAGCCACGTCCGCCCGCACCGACGTCAGGTCCGGCCCGCCGCCCACGTTGAGCACGTACAGCCCGCCCGGGGCGAGGACCCGCGCGGCGGCGCGGGCCGCGTCCAGGCCGGTGAGGCCCGGCGGGGTGATGTGGCGGGCACCGGTCAGGTCCGTGGGGTCCGGGGCGAAGACGTCGCGGATGATCAGGTCGCGGCTGGCCGGGTGGGCCGTGGCCAGGACCTCGGCGGCGTCTGCCACGCGGATGCGCAGGGCCGGGGCGCGGGGCAGGCCGAAGCGCTCGCGGGCGAGGGCGGCCAGGCCGGCGTCGATCTCCACCGCGGTCTGGTGGGAGCCCGGGTACGCGTGGTCCACCCAGCGGGCGAGCGCGCAGCCCGCGCCGCCCAGGTGCAGGGCCCGCAGGGGCGTGGGCTCCGGCCAGTGCGCCCGGACGGCCGCGGCGGCCCAGCGCATGTACTCGAAGGCCATGCGCTCGGGGCGCTCGGGGTCCAGCGGCGAGGACTCGACGCCGTTGACGTAGAGGATGAACGCGCCCGGCTCGAAGGCGTCCTCGCGGATCTCGGCGGTGCCGTGGGTGATCGCGTGGACGCCCGGCTCGATCCCGGCGGGGCCGGCGGATCCGCCCGCGGCCCGGCCCCGGCGCGCCGACGACCGGCGGCTCACGCCGCACCGCCGTCGTGCGGGAGACGGCGCACCATCAGCTGCTCGTGCAGGCCGGCCCACGGGCCGTTCATCGGCTCCGGCGCCCCCACGGCCGCGAACCCGTGCTTGGCGTAGAACGCCACGGCCCGCGGATTCTCGGCGAGGACGCGCAGCAGCGCGGGGCGGCCCCCGACGACGGCGTCCAGCAGGCGCGCTCCCAGGCCGGTGCCGTACGCCTCGGCCAGGACGTAGAGCACCATGAGCTCGACATCGGGCAGGTCGGCGGGCGATGCGGCCGCGTCGTCCGCACCCGTCCGGGCCGTCTCCGCCGCCGAGCGACGCGGGCCCGCGAGCGCCACGCCGAGCAGCCGGCCGCCGTCGTCGGCGACCCAGAGGTCACGGTCCGGTCCGATCAGCGCGGTCCACGCGGGTACGTCCTCCGGGATCCGGGCCTCGATCGCGTCCAGGTACGCGGACGGCAGGAGCGCGCCGTAGGCCTCCCGCCACGACCGCGCCTTGACGCGCAGCAGCGCCTCGACGTCCCCGGGTGCGGCGGGGCGCACGGCCACGGGCTCAGGCACGGACTGCTCCTCCGGGCCGCCGGCGCGGCGGCCATGTCTCGAACGAAAGCGCCTCGACACGCCGCCGTTTCTCGAACGAAAGCGTCCGGGGGCAGCGGGGAGGGGGGTCACCCGGCGTCGCCGTCGCGCGGGGCCGGGGCGGCGCGCCGCCCCTCGTCCTCGGCGAGGGCCGACTCGAGGCGCTCGAGCTTGCCGTCCAGCTCGCCGGTGCGGCCGGGGCGGATGTCCGCCTTCAGCACGAGCGAGACGCGTGTGCCGTACGGGGACACGGCGTCCACGGCGGCGCGCACGACCTCCATCACCTCGTCCCACTCCCCCTCGATCTCGGTGAACATCGAGGAGGTGCGGTGCGGCAGGCCGGAGGCGCGCACCACGGCGACGGCGGCCGCGACCGCCCGGTGCACGGACGCGGTGTCCGCGTCGCCGGGCAGGTGGTTGGCGTCGGCGGGTTGGCCGGAGGGGGCGACGGAGAAGGCGACGATCATGGCACCAGTGTGCCCCGCTCCCGCCGCCGGCTCACCCCCCGAGCACCGGCTGCAGGGCCTTGAGCAGCTCGTTCACGCCGATCGCCACGAACACGGCCGCGGTCAGGCCCAACAGGGTGTTGCGGACCCAGCCGTTGCGGAACTGCCGCGGCACGTCCTTCGTGTTGTTGAGGAACAGCAGGGTCACGGCCAGGAACGGCATGAACAGGGCGCCGAGCGTGCCGTAGAGCAGGATCAGGAAGATCGGCCGGTCCAGGAACAGCAGTGCCATGGGCGGCAGGGTCAGCCACAGCAGGAAGAAGCGGCCGGGCTTCGAGGACAGCGACGGCGCGTCGTCCTGGTCCAGCTCCGCGGCGGGCCGGCGGAAGTTCGTCCAGAAGTCCGCGAACATCAGCGAGACGCCGTGCCACACACCCAGCAGGGAGGAGAAGGACGCGGCGAAGAATCCGATGAGGAACACCGTGGACCACGCCGAGCCGTAGCGCTCGGCCAGCACGTCGCCGACGTCGAGCAGGCCCTTGTCGCCCGAGGAGATCGCCAGCCCCGCCGAGTGCAGCAGCTCCACGCCCATGACCATGGTGGCGATCACGAAGATGCCCGTGAGGATGTACGAGGTCGCGTTGTCGAACCGCATGACCTTCAGGTACTTTGGGACGTTCCAGCCCTTCTCGCGCAGCCAGTAGCCGTAGGCCGCGAGCGTGATGGTGCCGCCGACGCCGCCGGCCAGGCCGAGCACGTAGAACATGGCCTGGGGATCGCCGGAGGGCAGGCGCGGCACGAGACCGGCGAGGATCTCGCCCAGGTTCGGGGCCGTCAGCGCCGCGGAGAGCAGCACCGTCACGAACATGACGCCGATCAGCACCGTCATGAGCCACTCGATGAGCCGGTACTTGTCCAGCCAGACCAGTCCCAGGCCGATCAGGCCCGCGGCGATCGCGAACACCTTGCTGTCCACACCGGGGAACAGCGCCGCGAGCGGCAGGGCGGTGGAGGACATCGCCGTCGCCCCGTACACGATGCCCCAGATGAGGATGTACGGGCCGAAGTACCAGGACGTCCAGGCCCCGAGGGTGCGCCAGCCCTGGAAGATCGTCTTGCCGGTGGAGAGGTAGTAGCGGCCCACGCCCTCCACGAGCACGATCTTGAAGATCACGCCCAGCACCACGGCCCACAGCAGCATGTAGCCGTAGCGGGAGCCGGCGGTCAGGGTGGCCACCAGGTCCGCCGCGCCCACGCCCGTGGCCGCGGCGACGATGCCCGGGCCGAGGGAGTTCCAGCGCGGGCGGATCGGCGTCTCGTTCAGTTCAGCGTCGGTGAACCCGACGATGTCCGGGTTGTGCACGGGGCGCCCGGGGTCGACGGCGTGGGCCATGGGATGCTCCTGCGATCGGGGATGCGAGTGATGCAGCAAGTATCACGCACGGGAGCGATGCCGCTCACATCACTCCGCGGTGCTTCACACGTGCGTCCCGTCCGCCTCCACCGCGATCCCCAGCTCGTTGCCCGGGATCGAGGCGAGCAGCCGCCGCGTGTACGGGTGTCGGGGGTTGGTGAAGACCTCCTCGGAGCTGGCCGCCTCCACCACCCGGCCGTCCTTCATGACGCACACGTAGTCGGAGATGAGCCGCACCACCGCCAGGTCGTGCGAGATGAACAGGTAGCTCAGCCCCAGCTCGTCCTGCAGGCGGCGCAGCAGCGTGAGGATCTGGTCCTGCACGAGCACGTCCAGCGCGGAGACCGGCTCGTCGCACACGATCAGCTCGGGGTTCAGCGCGAGCGCGCGGGCGATCGCCACGCGCTGGCGCTGTCCACCCGAGAGCTCGGCCGGGTACCGGCGGTGGAAGTGGGAGGGCAGGGCCACCTGGTCCATGAGCTCGAGCACACGTGCCCGCCGCTGCGTGGCGTTGCCCCGCCGGTACGTCTGCAGCGGCTCCTCGATGATCCGGCCCACCGTGAACGAGGGGTTGAGCGAGGAGAACGGGTCCTGGAACACGGCCTGCACGCGCTGCCGGAAGTCCTTGAGCCCCTCCCCCCCTTCAGCGCCAGCACGTCCTTGCCCTCGAAGCTGATCTCGCCCGAGGTCGGCTCGATCAGCTTGAGCAGCATGCGCGCCGTCGTCGGCGCCCTCAGGCCCCGGTGGGCACCCGCTCCCGACGCGCGGCGGCCCGCTCGCGGACCCAGCGCAGCACGTCCTCCGGACGGTTGGTGGTGAGCTCCTGCACCCCCTGGGCGAGGAGGAAATCGGCGTCCTCGCGCTCGTCGACGGTCCACACCCGCAGCCGCCGCCCCGCCGCCAGCCACGCCTTCACGTCCGCCAGGTGCTCCCGCACGTAGGCCACGGAGGGCCCCGCCATCCCGGCCCGGCCGCGCCAGACGAGCGCCTCGGACCCCGCCAGCGACTGACGCGCCGCCGCACGCACCGCCGCCCGGCTCAGCGGCCCCCGCGCGAGCCGGGTCGGCAGCTCCGTCGGCATGAGGTCCATCAGGGGGCAGAGGGGGTCCGTGCCGGCCAGCGGCGCCACGTGGCGCAGCGCGTCCGGATGGAAGCTCATGAGGGACACCTGCACCTGACCCAGTCGGCCGGTCTCCGGGTCCCAACCGGCCCGCAGCAGCTCCCGCAGCACCCGCTCCTCGAGCTCATGCCCGAACGGGGAGGGGTGCTTGAGCTCCACGGCCAGGCGCAGCGGCCGGTCCGCGGCCGCCGCGATCGCCAGGAGGTCGGCCAGGGTGAGCACCTGCTCCCCCGCGCCGCCGTACACGGCGGGCGGCGCCGTCGTCGTGGCGGGCTCGGCCCCCGGACGCCGGGCGTGCCACGAGACGACGTCGAGACCGCGCAGACGATCCAGCGTGTGGTCCGCGACGGCGCCGCGCCCGTCCGAGGTGCGGTCCACGGTGGGGTCGTGCCAGCAGACGACCTCGCGGTCCCGCGTGAGCTGGACATCGCATTCGAGACCGTCCGCGCCCACGGCGAGGGCGTGGAGCATGGCGGCGCGGGTGTGCTCGGGGAAGGCGGCGGAGGCACCGCGGTGGGCGATCACGAGAGCGGGCACGCCGCCAGGCTAGGGAGCGCGAGTGCCGGCCACGTCACCGCAAGGTGCCCGGCTGGTTAACTGGTGGGGACCATTCGGTGCGCGCGATCAGGAGCCTCCCGTGTCCCTCTCCCCCGACCCCGCCCAGCAGCTGCTCAGCGCCGGCGCCCTCGAACGCGCGGCGGGCCTGCGGCGCATGAAGGCCGTCGCCCTGGGGCTGCTCATCCTGCTGGCCGTGGTGTTCGTGGTCGCGTTCCCGTTGCAGGACACCCACCCGGTGTGGGGCTACGTGCGCGCCGCCGCGGAGGGGGGCATGGTCGGCGCGCTGGCGGACTGGTTCGCGGTCACGGCGCTGTTCCGCCACCCGATGGGGGTGCCCGTGCCCCACACCGCCCTGATCCCGCGGAAGAAGGACCAGCTCGGCGCCGCGCTGACCGAGTTCGTGCAGGAGAACTTCCTGGACTCGGAGGTCGCCCACGAGAAGGTCGACGGGCTGAAGGTGGCCGAGGCCGCCGGCGGCTGGCTGCGCCGTGAGGAGAACGCGGCCCGCACCGCCCGGGAGATCGCGACGGCGGCCCGGGGCGCCATGGCCGCAGCCGACGACGACGCCGTCCAGGAGCTGCTGCGTCAGCTGATGGAACGCCACATGGTGGCCCCGGACTGGTCCCCCACGCTCGCGGGCGTGCTGGAGGACGTGGTGGCCGGCCGGCACCACGAGCGCGTGGTGGACCTCGTGGTCGCCCACACCGGGGACTGGGTGGCCGCCCATCCCGAGCTGTTCGTCGAGACGGTGCGCCGTCGCTCCCCCGAGTGGAGCCCGGACCTCGTGGACCGCCTCCTCGCCGAGCGACTGCACGCCGAGACCCTCAAGTATCTCGCCGGCATCCGCCGCGACCGGCAGCACGAGGCCCGCCGCGCTGTCGACGACTGGCTCGACCGCCTCGCCGACGAGATGCGGAACGAGCCGGCCACCCGCGCCTCGGTGGAGCGGTTCAAGCGGAACCTGTTCGCGGACGAACGGCTGCGTGCGTGGGCCGGGCGGGCCTGGGTCTCCCTGCGGGACTCGCTCCTGGACGCGCTCGAGGACCCGTCCTCCGACCTGCATCGCGCGCTCGTGGCCGCCCTGCGCGACCTCGGCGCCCGCCTGCAGGAGGACCCCGAGCTGCGCGACCGCGTGGACGGCCACGCCCGCCGCGCCGCGGCGTATGCGCTGAGCTCCTACGGCCCGGCGCTCACCGGGGTGATCGAGGAGACGGTCGCCCGCTGGGACGGCGAGCAGACCGCGCGCACCCTCGAGCTGTTCGTGGGCAAGGACCTGCAGTTCATCCGCATCAACGGCTCGATCGTCGGCGCGCTCGCGGGCCTGGCGATCCACGGGGTAGCCACGCTGTTCCTCTGAGCCGCCGCCCCTACCCCGCACTTTCGAACGTGACATGTGGCGAAGGGGCGCTTTCGAACGTGAGATAGGCCCTATCTCACGCACGACAGCGCCCCTCCGCCACAAGTCACGTGCGGACGTACGCGGTTGTGGCGGCGGCTCAGAGGCTGTCCACTATACACTGCTGACGATGCCGACGACCCCACGAGTCTAACAT
>NZ_VIGS01000084.1:0-6527 GCF_006704135.1 Micrococcus sp. R8502A1 | reverse complement strand
ACCGGTGGACTTCGGCGTGGGGAACAGCGGGCCGATCACGGCCCAGACCTCGTCCGAGATGACATCACGCGACATGACCCCAGACTCGCGCATCCACGTCCCCGAACCCTTTAGCAACACGCCCTAGCAGCGGCGCTCGGCGTCTCACAGAGCGGCATCTCACACCGGCTTCGCGCGCGGGTGGCCTTTACGTTGGAGGAGCTGGCCACCATCGCGGAGGTCTTCGACATCACGCTCGCGGAGCTGCTCGGCCCGGTCATCCTCCAAGCACTAAGAAGCCCCCACACCGACATGGTCGGTGTAGGGGCCTCTGTTCGGCTCCCCCGGTTGGATTCGAACCAACAACCCTTCGATTAACAGTCGAATGCTCTGCCGTTGAGCTACGGGGGAATGTGCCGCGAACCGCCGGAGCCGTTCGGACAACGGATGGAACTCTACCAGAGCCCCCGCCCGCGTGCCACCCGGCCGCGGGGCGCCGTCGTCGCCCTGCCCGCCCCCGGGGACCGGCGGCCCTTGCCAGGCACGGCTCCGGCAGGCCTACCGTGCGAGGACATCCCCAGAACCATCAGGAACGGACCCGAAGGAGAGACGTGTCCATGACCATCACGACCCTCACGCGTAAGACCGCCCTGACCGGCACGGGCGTGCTGGCCGCGCTCGCCCTCGCGGCTTGCGGCACCACGGCCGACAACGGCGACGACGGCTCCGTCTCGCCGGAGGTCGACGCCTCCTCGGCAGTGGCGAGCACCCCCGCCACGGACGACGCCTCGACCACGTCGGCCTCGGCGTCGTCGTCGGCCTCGTCGACGTCGGCGTCGTCGACGGCCGCCGCGGCCAGCAGCGGCTCGGGCACCGGCCAGGCCGACGACCTCGCCTACGCGGTGATCGACGCGGTCCTGGAGAAGCACGGCGACGGCATCATCGTCGAGGTGGACGCCAACGATGACGACACGACCTGGGAGGTCGACGTCGTGGTGGGCGAGGAGGTGAAGGAGCTGGACGTCACCGCCGACGGCGACATCACCGAGACCGACCGCGAGTCGGATCTCGAGGACGTCCAGAAGGCGAAGGACGCCGAGATCACCGCCCAGCAGGCACTCGACACCGCCCGGGAGGGACGTGACGGGGTGACCCTGGACAAGATGGACCTGGACGACGACAACGGCACCCTCCAGTGGGAGGTCGAGTTCGACCGCGAGGACGGCTCGGACGGCCCCGAGGTCGAGATCGACGCCAGGTCCGGTGAGGTGCTCAAGGTCGACGAGCACTGACGCCGCGCCGCCGTTTCCCGAACGAAAACGGGCCTGGGGCCGCCGTTTCCCGAACGAAAACGCGCCTGGAGCCGCCGTTTCCCGAACGAAAACGGGTGGGGGTCAGTCGTCGGCGCGGAGGGCCCGGCGGCGCGCCTCCAGGTCCATGAGCTCGCTGTTGAGGCGGGTGAACTCGGCGGGGTCGCCCTCGGGGCCGAGCCGCTGCAGGCGCCCGAGCAGCTCCTCCTTGCGGTGCACGATCTGCAGGGCGAACAGGCGGTTCATGATGTCCCGGCAGTACCGGTCCACATCCTCGGGAGTGCGGGCGGGCAGGTCGCGGACGGCCAGTTCGGACACGACGCCGGCCACCTCCTGGGGCACGGCATCCCGCACGGCGTCCACCCAGCGCTGCGGCGTCGCCCCCGCCGACCCGGCCATCTTCACGCCCTGGTGGACGGCGGCGTACTGCGGGACCGTGAAGCGGGCGGCGTACAGCGCGGTCCACTGCTCCGCGGAGAGCAGGGTCGGATGCTGCAGCACCACCTCGAGGGACTCCCGCTCCCGGCGGGCGACGGGGTCGCGCGGATCCACCGGCACCACGATCCGCGGCGCCGGGGCGGCAGCCTCCCCGTGGCGGCCCTGGGGACCGATCGCCTCCCCGTCGTCCGCCGGGGCCGGCCGCGCCTCGGGCTCGGGACCCCGCCGCGGCGCGCGCCCGGCCGCGGCCACGGCGCGGTGCACGGCGTTCGGGTCCAGGCCGAGCCAGCCGGCCAGCTCCCGCTCGTAGCCGGGACGCAGGACGGCGTCCTTGATGCCCGCCACGATCGGAGCGGCATGGCGCAGGGCGCCGGCGCGGCCCTCCACGGTGTCCAGGTCGTAGTCCTTGAGCCCGGCCCGGATCGCGAACTCGAAGAGCGGCCGCCGCGAGGCGATGAGCGCGCGCACCGCCTCGTCGCCCTTCTGCATGCGCAGATCGCACGGGTCCATGCCGCTGGGCTCCACGGCCACGAACGTCTTGGCGAGGAAGCGGTGGTCCTCGTCGAACGCCTTGAGCGCGGCCTTCTGCCCGGCCTCGTCGCCGTCGAAGGTGAAGATCACCTCGCCGCCCGTGCCGTCGTCGGAGATCAGGCGGCGGGCCACCTTGATGTGGTCCGCGCCGAACGCGGTGCCGCACGTGGCCACCGCCGTCCCGACGCCGGCCAGGTGGGCCGCCATCACGTCCGTGTAGCCCTCGACGAGCACCAGCTGACGCTCCTTGGCGATGGTCCGCTTGGCCAGGTCGATCCCGTAGAGCACCTGCGACTTCTTGTAGAGCGGCGTCTCGGGGGTGTTGAGGTACTTGGGCCCGGGGTCGTCGTCGTACAGCTTGCGCGCGCCGAAGCCGATGGTCGCGCCGGTCATGTCCCGGATGGGCCAGAGCAGACGGCCGCGGAACCGGTCGTACAGGCCGCGCTGTCCCTCGGACACCAGCCCGGAGGCGCGCAGCTCCTCGTCCCGGAAGCCGCGCTGCCGGAGGTGGTCCAGCAGATGCGACCACCCCTGCGGGGCATATCCGAGGCCGAACTGCGCCGCGTGCTCCTGTGTGAATCCCCGCTGGGTGAGGAAGTCGCGGGCGGCCTGCGCCTCGGGCGAGCCGAGGGCACGACGGAAGAACTCGTCCGCCACCTTGTTCGCCTCGAACAGACGACGACGGCGCCCCGTCTCCGCCTTGTCCGGGCCGGTGCCGCCGTCCTCGTAGTGCAGCTCCACCCCCACGCGGGACGCCAGTCGCTCCACGGTCTCCATGAAGGTGGTGTGCTCGAGTTCCATGAGGAAGCTGATGACGTCCCCGTGCGCGCCGCAGCCGAAGCAGTGGTAGGTGCCCACGCCGGGGCGCACGTGGAACGACGGCGTCCGCTCGTCGTGGAACGGGCACAGCCCCTTGAATGAGCCCACGCCCGCCGAGCGCAGGGTGACGAACTCCTCCACGACGGCCTTCAGATCCGTGCGCTCGCGGACGAGGTCGATGTCCTTGCGCACGATCAGTCCAGCCATGCGGACCATTCTAGGGACGGGGCGGGGCGGTCAGCCCCGAGCGGAACCGGCCTCCGTGGACGGCTCGGCATCCGCTGCGGCCTGTGCAGGACCGGTCCCCGCCGCGCGGGGCGCTTCGGTCCGCGCCGCGCCCGCTCCCTCGGACGCGGGGCGCCCGGTGGCGGGGTCGATGACGGGCAGCGCGCCGGTGGCCGCCTCGACCAGCGGATGGAACAGCGCGGCCGAGGCCAGGCCGCCGTGGCGACGGCGGCGGGCCGAGGACACGAATGAAGGGCTCATGTCGCCCACGATAGCCACCCGGGACCGTGATTCCGGTCACGGAAAGGCAACGTTCTGGGGGGGTCAGGTCACGGTTCGCCGCGCGCCCGCCCCCGCGGACTGCCCGTGCAGCGGCAGCAGCCGAGGCCCCAGCCGGACGAGGCTCACCATCGCCCCGAGCTCCACGAGCGTCTGCGTCACCACCACGAGCGGGGCCGGGTCCAGGCTCGGCGGCAGGGACAGCGCCAGCGGCAGCACGACCAGGGAGTTCCGCGTCACGCCCGAGAACACGAGCGCCCGACCTGCGGGCACGTCGAGACGCGCCCACCGCGCAGCCACCACGCCGAGGGCCACCATCACGGCGGCGAACGCCGCGAACAGGGGCACGACGGCGGCCAGCGCGGGCAGCCGCTCCCCCACCCCGCGGATCTGGGAGGCGACCACCGTGAACAGCGTGACGACCATGAGCGGGACCATCGCCGCCGCCATCCCCTCCTCGACCGCACGGGCCGCCCGCCGGGGTCCGGGCGCACCCCGCCGCGCCGTGCGCTGCACGAGGGCGGCCACGGCCAGCGGCACCAGGATCAGCATGACCAGCGCACGGACGAAGGGCCCGACGTCGACCGCGGCCACCGCCGCCTCGCCGGCGACGACGCGCAGCAGCACGGGCAGCACGACCAGCTGGACGAGCATGAGCAGCGGGGCCGCCGCCAGCAGCCGCTCGGCCGCCCCGCCCGCGAGCGCGGTGAACGCGATGACGTAGTCCACGCACGGGGCCAGCAGCACGAGGAGCACGCCCACGAGCAGCGCGTCGTCGTGGGCCACGAACCGGCTCAGCCCGAACACCACCGCCGGCACCACCACGAAGTTCAGGACCAGCAGTGACACCAGGAACCTGCCGTCCCGCAGGCCCGCGCCCAGCGCGGCGAACGGCACCGCCAGGAACGTCGCCAGCAGGAGCAGCGCGAGGACCGGCTCGACGAACACCGCCCACGCGTCGGCCCCGGGCACGGCCCACCCGACGACGGCGCCCGCGGCGATCCCCGCGAGGTACAGCGCCACCTGGTGGCGTTCGAGCGCGGCGACCAGGGCGCGGCGGGGCGGGGAGGACGGCATGCCGCCAGCGTACGGAGCGATCCGGACGGGGGCTGACCCCTACGCTGGGGGCCATGCCCACCGCGCCCGCCCCGCCCCAGGACGCCTCCACTCCCCTGCACGTCGCCGTCCGCACGCTCGACGCCGCGGCGCTCGCCGCGGCCGGGCACACGGCGGCGACCGCCGTGGCCGCGGTCTATGCGCACGCCGTCGTGCGCGGGGCCGCGTCGTTCTGGCTGGACTCCGCCCTGCCGGACCCGGCCGAGGCACGCTGGTCCGTGGCAGGCGACGGGCTGGATGTGCTCGGCGAGGAGCAGGGCCGTGCGCCCTCCCCCGGCCCGCGGCTGGTCCGGCACGACGACCCCGCCGATCCAGACCGCGCGTGGGCGGACCTCGCGGCTGCGGCCGCGCCCCGGCCGGTGGTCGGCGGCGAGGGCCTCCCCCTGCGCGGCGGCCTGGTCGGCTGGCTCGGCTACGAGCTCGGCCTGGCGGATCTGGGGGTGACACCGCCCTCACGTCGAGCCGAGGACCCCGCGCCCCTGCCCGCGCAGTTCTGGGTGCGCCCGTCCCGCTACGTCGTGGCCGACCACGCGGCCGGGGTGCTGCACTGCTGCGTCGTCTCCCTCGATCCGACCACCGCGGAGGCCGGGGCCGACCGCTGGGCGGCGGACGTGCGCCGCGCCCTCGCCGCGGCCCGCCGCGCTCTCAAGACGGCGGCGGGCGACGCCGTCGTACCCCCGCCGCAGGACGCCGTCCCGGGACCACGGGCCGATGAGGAGGCGCCTGGCACGTGGCGCGAGGACCGGGCGGCGTACGCCGAGCAGATCGCCCGCTGCCGCGCCGCGCTGCACGCCGGCGACTCCTACGAGCTGTGCCTGACCACCCGCTTCGACGCCGATCCCGGGCTGCGCGTGGACCCGCTGGTCCTCTTCCACGAGCTCGCCGCGCACCAGCCGGCCCCGTACGCGGCGCTGCTGGAACACGGCACCGGCTCCCGCCGGTGGGCCGTGGTCTCGGCCTCACCGGAGCGGTTCCTGGCCGGGCGCGAGGGCCGGTACAGCACCAAGCCGATCAAGGGCACCGCCGCCCGACTGGCCGACCCGGCCGGGGACGCCGAGGCCGCCCGCGCGCTCGCCGCCGACCCCAAGACGCGCGCCGAGAACCTCATGATCGTGGACCTGCTGCGCAACGACCTCTCCCGCGTGTGCGAGCCCGGCTCCGTGCAGGTGCCCTCCCTCATGGCGGTGGAGAGCTACGCGAGCGTCCACCAGCTCGTCTCCACCGTCACGGGCACCGCACGGGCCGGCGTCGAACCCGTGGACGTGGTGCGGTCGCTGTTCCCGGGCGGGTCGATGACGGGCGCGCCGAAGCGACGCAGCGTCGAGCTGCTGGCCGCGTGGGAGGCCTCCCCACGGGGGGTCTACTCCGGGACGCTGGGGATGCTGGGCGCGGACGGGACGACGTCGTTGTCCGTCGTGATCCGCACGGCCGTGCTCGCCGGGGGCCGCTGGTCCGTGGGGTCCGGCGGGGCGATCGTCGCGGACTCGGACCCGGCCGCCGAGCACGACGAGGTCCTCCTCAAGGCCCGCGGCCTGCGCCGGGCCCTCGCCCGCGCCGCCGGAACGGGCCTGCCGACGACGGCGCCCGACGTCGCCTGACCCCACCCCGTGGTTCGGGGGCGATATTCGGCGGTATTCCGACGGAATAACGCCGCAAACCGCCCCCAAACGAGGGGAGGCGACCACCCGCGCCGCCTGCCTAGGTGTTGTGGGTCATGAGGTTCTTGACATCCGTACCGGGCTGAGATGAGACGAGTGGGCCTCTCCCGCAGGATGGAAGTTCCTCAACAACCCACCTGCCAGAAGAGACCCACTCATGACTCACGCTAAC
>NZ_VIGS01000083.1:0-6541 GCF_006704135.1 Micrococcus sp. R8502A1 | reverse complement strand
ATTGTTGCTTCCTAGCTTGCGGGGTGGCTGCGGAGCGGCACACATGGCCGCTCGTCGGCAGCCGCAGATTTGTATAGGAGACGGGGCCGGGCCGGCGTCCGGCGCGGGGTCCGGGACGGGGCACGCGGGCGGGAACGTGGCACGCACCGCCGCGGCCAGGGCGGCGGCGACGCGCGGGCGGTCGGCGCGGTCGCAGCGGACCTCGAGCAGACGCCGGCCGCGCACCGGGTCGGACAGGGCCCGGACGAGGTCGACGCGGTCGGTGACCCGCGTGTGCGGGAGGCCGTACGCGGCGGCCAGGGCGGCCAGGTCCACGCCGTGCGGGGTGCCGAAGAGCCGTTCGACGGGGTCCGCCATGCCGGGCGCCTCGGCCACGGCCCCGTGTTCGAGGCTCGCGAAGATCGCCCCGCCGTCGTCGTTGACGACCACGAGGTCGAGGTCCGGCTCGGTCTCGGTGGGGCCCACGAGCAGGCCGCCCGCCTCGTGCAGGGCGGTGAGGTCGCCGAGCAGGGCCACGGTCCGCCGTCCGCGCGCCAGTGCGACGCCCGCGGCCGTGGAGACGGTCCCGTCGATCCCGGCGAGCCCGCGGTTGGCGTACACCTCCGCGTCCGGCGCCGAGGGGGGCCGCCAGGTCAGGTCCACGTCCCGGATCACCGAGGACGAGCCCAGCACGAGCGGACCCCGGACCATGGCGGCGCTCACGTGCGCCACCGTCTGCGGGCTGAGCCGGTCGCCGGCGTCGGTGGTGACGAGCGCGTCCTCCACGGCGGCCTGGGCGCGCATCGAGGCGTGCTGCCACGCGGCGAGCCAGCCGGGCTCGCCCTGCCCGGCGAAGGCGGCGAGCTCCTCGAGGGTCTCCACGGGCGTCTCCCGGCGCCGGCCCGGCTCGAACCATGGTGCGGGCTCGGGGGCGTGCAGGGCCGTGGCGACGTCGGGGCGGGCCAGCAGGGCGTTGACCGTCCGGGTGAGCGTGGGCCGGCCGAACAGCACGACCCGTTCGATGCGGGCGGCCAGAGGGTGTGCGTCCGCGTCGCGCCCGCCGGCCGCGCCCAGCAGGAGCGGATAGGCGGCGATGGCGTTGGCGGAGAACCGCGCGTTCGAGGACGGCTCGGCCAGCAGGGGCAGGCCCAGGGACAGCGCGAAGGCCGCGGCCACGGGGCCGGCACCGTGGCAGGCCAGCACGACGGTGCGCCGCTGGTCCAGGCGGGCGACGTCCAGCTCGGGCAGCCCCGAGAGCACCGCCCCGGGCGCCCGGTAGGTCGACGCGGCGGGGGCCGGGCTCGCGCCGGTCGGGGCGACGGCCGGAGCAGGGGTGTGCGGCGCCGCGGCGGCGCCCATGGCGGCCGCCTCCTCAGGGCTCGGCACGAGCGGGTCGCGGAAGTGCAGGTTCAGGTGGACCGGCCCGGCCGGGGCCTCTGCCATCGTCACCGGACCGGGCGCGCCGTCGTCGGAACCGGCCTCGGCGACGACCCCCTCGGCCGCCAGCAGGGCCCGGCGCACGGTGGCCCGCACGTGGCGCAGATGCTGCTCGGCATCCACGCCGTCGGCGGCGTCGCAGCCGAGGGAGGCGGCATGGCGGACGTGCGTGCCGAACACGCCCCTCTGGTCCGTGGTCTGGTTCGCGCCGGTGCCGTGCAGCTCGGGCGGACGATCCGCGGTCAGCGCGATCACGCGCGTGCCGGCGTGGATGGACTCCATCAGGGCGGGCAGCAGGTTCCCGACGGCGGTGCCCGAGGTGGTCAGCACGCCCACCGGGCGCCCCGAGGCCAGCGAGAGCCCGTGGGCGAGGAAGCCGGCCGAGCGCTCGTCCACCCGCACGTGCAGGCGGACCTCGCCGGCGCGCTCGAGGGCCGCGAGCGCGTAAGCCAGCGGGGCGGAGCGGGAGCCGGGGCAGACCACCGCGTCCCGCATGCCGGCGTCGATCAGGGCGGTGGCGACGGCGCGCGCCACGGAGAGGGAGTCGACGGAGGTCATGGTGGCCACCAGTCTAGGCCCGGGCGCGGACGGGCCCCGGACGCGGCGAGGCCGCCACGGTGACGCGGTGGCGCCGGCCGTGACGGCCTCGTCGAGGGTCCTCGCGGAGGCGGGGGTCAGCCCTTCGGGCCCTTGCCGTTGCCGTTGCCCTTGCCGTTGCCGTTGCCGTTGCCCTTGCCCTTGTTGCCCTTCTCCTTGCCGGCGCCCTTGCCGATGCCGTTGTTCCCGGTGGCGTTGAACACCTGGACGACGCACGGACGCGGGGCCGCGACCTTGTCGCCCACCTGGACCGGGCCAGTCGGGCTCAGGAAGTCCGGGAAGTAGGAGGTGTGCGCGCCCCAGGTGCCGTCCTCGCCCGGGTGCTGGACGTTGACGAACACGGAGTTGTCGCGGTCGTGGATCACGGGGCCGCAGGTCTCGGCGTCGCGGGGGACGGCGAGGAACTGCTGGACGCGGCCGCGCTCGGCGCCGTCGAGGGTGACCTTGTGCAGCGCGTCGGCGTAGCCGATGGTGCCGGGCTGGCCGTCGGTGGAGATCCAGAGGTTGCCCTCGGAGTCGAACGCCAGGTTGTCCGGGCAGGAGATCGGGGAGACCTTCTCCTTCGGGTAGCCGGCGAAGTAGGCCGAGGAGGAGACCGCCGGGTCGCCGGCGAGCAGCAGGATGACCCAGGTGAAGGTGGTGGAGGTGTGATCCCCGCCCCGCTCGGTGATCTCGATGACGTGGCCGTCGCGGTTGCCGATGACCGGGTTGGCCTCGTCCACGGCGGTGCGCTTGGTGTTGTTGGTCAGGGCCGCGTAGACCTTGCCGGTGACCGGGTTGGTCTCGACGTCCTCCGGGCGGTCCATCTTGGTGGCGCCCATCTTGTCTGCCGCGAGGCGGGTGTAGACGAGGACCTCGGCCAGGGACATGCCCGGGACGAAGGACGTCTTCTCGTCGGCCAGGGCGATCCACTCGCCGGAGCCGTCGAAGGCGCCGTCCGAGGGCAGGGTGCCCTTGCCGTCGATCTGGGCGGCCGGGGAGTCGCCGGAGAACTTGGCCACGTAGAGGGTGCCCTTGTCCATCAGGCGCATGTTGTGCTTCTTGTCGCCCTCGCGGACCTTCTCGGCGGAGACGAACTTGTACAGGTAGTCGTGGCGCTCGTCGTCGCCGGAGTAGACCACGGCGTGGCCGGACGGGGAGATCACGGCGGTGCCGGCCTCGTGCTTGAAGCGGCCCAGGAGGGTGTGCTTCACGGGCGTGGAGGTCGGGTCCTCGGGGTCGATCTCGACGACCCAGCCGAAGCGGTTGGCCTCGTTCTCGTAGCCGGGCTTGGTCAGGTCGAAGCGGTCGTGGACCTTCTCCCAGCCGCGGCTGGTGGCGGAGGCGGA
This sequence comes from Micrococcus sp. R8502A1, assembly GCF_006704135.1. Lineage (NCBI taxonomy): Bacteria > Bacillati > Actinomycetota > Actinomycetes > Micrococcales > Micrococcaceae > Micrococcus > Micrococcus sp. R8502A1. Next base: position 3,200 of record NZ_VIGS01000083.1, on the reverse strand, counting down.
GATGCCGTAGCGCTTCTCCTCGGCCGTGCCGCGGCCCTTGAAGTACTGGTTGAAGTTCTCCTCGCCGGAGAGCACGGTGCCCCACGGGGTGGTGCCGCCGGCGCAGTTGTTCAGGGTGCCCAGCACGCGGGTGCCGGTCGGGTCCTCGACGGTCGTGAGCAGCGCGTGGCCGGCGGCCGGGCCGCGGACCTCGAACTCGGTGGTGCCGGTGATGCGGCGGTTGCGACGGCCGCCGCGGACGTACTCCCACGGGGCGCCGCGCTTGGCGCGCTTGAGGTCCACGATCGACAGGCCGTGGGCCTGGAGGCCGACGTTGACGACGTCCTCGAAGTTCGAGGCGATGTACTCCGGGGAGAACATGATGTTCTCGTTCGTGTACTCGTGGTTGGAGACGAGGTAGCCGGAGCGGTCGTTGCCGCCGTCGGTGATGATGTTCAGGTAGTCGTTGTTGTAGCCGAACTGGGCGGCCTGCGACGCACCGGTCTGGTGCTCGATGTCGAACTCCGGGGAGTCGGCGAACAGCGGGTCGCCCCAGCGGATCACGGTGCCCCAGTCGTAGCCCTCCGGCACGGTCATGGTGTCCACGGTGCGGGTCACCGGGGCGATGGGCTCGAAGGGGAGCTTGCCGCCGCCGGTCGGGCGCCGGCCGTTGTCTGCGAGCGCCTCGGGGGCCTGGGCCACCTGGGAGCCGATGACGACGGCGGCGGCGAGGCCGGTGCCGCCGACCAGGGCGGAGCGGCGCGAGATGGCGGTCTCCGCGATCTGCTGGAAGGTCGGGTTCGCCGAGGTGTTGGGCACCGGGTGGGCGCACGCGTTGCCGCACTTGAGCTCGCACGTGACGGCGGAGCGGTTGCCACGGGTGTGGCCGGCCATGGGGAGGAGGCGCTTCAGCATGACGGGGTCCTTCGCGTCGTGGGGATGGTTCGGGGTCCGGTGCCGGGCCGGAGGCGACCCCGGGGGTGAGGCCGGCCGGGGCTGCCATCACCTTGGCCCCTCGCTCCGAGCGGCGAGCCACGCCCAGGTGGCCGCGAGTTGAACTCTTCCCGGCCGCCGGATTTCGTCCCGTTGACGTGCTGTAATCCGGCTCACATTCCCCGCGTCGACGGGGACCGGGCGGGCCCGTCAGCCCTGCGCGGCCAGCACCGCGTGGGCCGCGCGCAGGCGGTCGGCCCACCACGCCTGCCGCGCCCCGTCCGCCCGGACGCGGTCGAGCAGCTCCGGGTCGGGGGCGGGGGCCCGCTCCCCCGGTGCCGGGAGGGCCCCCGCGCGTGGGCGCCAGGCCGGGGCGACGACGTCGTGCTCGAAGAGGGCCGCGGTGCCGAGCCCGCATGCGTGCGGCAGGGACGGCAGGCAGGCGGCGAGCGCGGCGCCGCCGGCAATGCCCACGGAGGTGTCCAGCGCTGAGGAGACCACCGCGGGCAGCCCCGCGGCCGCCACGATCGCCGCGGCCCGGCGCACGCCCCCGAGCGGCTGGACCTTCACCACGATCAGGTCCGCGGCGCCGGCGGCCGCGACGGCGAGGGGGTCCTCGGCCTTGCGGACCGCCTCGTCCGCGGCGATCGGGGTGGGGACGCCCCGGGCGCGCAGCTCCGCGCGGACCTCCGCGAGGTCGGTGATGCCGGGCACGGGCTGCTCGGCGTACTCGAGGCCGACGTCGGCCAGCGCGGTGAGCACGTCGACGGCCTCGGCGGGCGTCCAGCCGGCGTTGGCGTCGACGCGGACCTGCGCGTGGGGCAGCAGCGCGCGCACCCGCCGCACGCGGGCCAGGTCGGCCTCGCGGCCGCCGGGGACGAGACCGCCCTCGGGTCCGTGCTCGGCCACCTTGACCTTGACCGCGGTGATGCCGTCGCCGTAGCGGGCCAGGACGGCCTCGACGTCGTCCGCGGCCACCGCGGGCACGGTGGCGTTGACGGGGACGGTCTGGCGGACCGGGCCGGGCCAGCCCTGCCAGCCGGCCTCGATCGCGGCGGCCAGCCACGCGGCGCACTCGTGCGGACCGTACTCCGGGAACGGGGAGAACTCGGCCCAGCCCGCCGGGCCGCGCAGCAGCAGGGCGTGACGGAGGTCCGTGCCGCGGAACCGCACGCGCATCGGCAGGGCGACCGCGACGGCGTCGGCCAGCAGCTCCTCGACGCTCGGCAGGGCGGGACCGCCCGGCGCGCCGGGCAGCGGGGGCAGGGCGGGGGCGGTGCTCATGCGGCCAGTGTAGGAAGGGCGCTCGGCTCCCGTTCCGACGGGCGCCGGCGGGGTGGGACTGTCTGTGTCGGCGCCGACGCTCAGACGGCGCGGAGGTAGCCGAGGGCTCGGGCCAGGTCCACGGCGCGGTCGTGGGCGCCGAGCACCCCCTCCAGGCCGGCGACGACGGCGGCCGTCACCTCCTCGGTGAGATGCCAGTCGGCGGTGAACGGGTCGTCGAAGCGCGCCCACGCCGTGCCCACGGCCGCGAGCGCGCGGGTCATCTCGGTGAGGTCCCGGAAGACCGGTCGCGGCTCGTCCAGGCGGTCCTCCCAGCCCTCGTCTCCCGGGGCCATGAGCACCTGGCCGGTGGAGGCCGCGTGGATGAACGGGTCGGCGCCCTGCTTGGCCACCACGGTCCAGTCGTCGTTCCAGTCCACCAGCAGCGCACCGGTTCGGGGGTTCCACCGGTAGCCGGCCTGCTCGTCCCACAGGCGGTCCAGCGGGAAGAACATCACAGGCAGGCCGAGGGTGTCGATCTCCAGCCACTCCGGTCCCACGTAGCGGTAGAAGTCGGCCAGGTCCGGGGCGAGGGGCTCCTCGGCGGCCCACTCGATGGGCTCCTGCCGGCTCAGCCGGCCGAAGGGGGCCAGGGCGTCCCGGGCGGCCAGCAGGTCCTCGGCCGAGAGACGGGGCCGGGCGCCCGGCTCGACGCCCGGGCCGTGAGCCGAGCCGGTGGAGTCGCGGAGGGCCGGGCGATGTCCGTGGGCGGGGGGCACGCGGGTCATGGCCCCAGGCTAGGCAGGCGGCTCAGGGGCGCGGAGGACGGGACGGCGACGGGGGCGTGGCCTGCCCAAGAATCCTGCCAGACGGGTTGGCGGCCGGGAAAAATGAAAACCATCCCCCCCCCCCCCCCCCCCCCCCGGCCCCCCCCCCCCCCCCCCCCCCCCCCCCCCCCCCCCCCCCCCCCCCCCCCCCCCCCCCCCCCCCCCCCCCCCCCCCCCCCCCCCCCCCCCCCCCCCCCC
>NZ_VIGS01000082.1:0-6679 GCF_006704135.1 Micrococcus sp. R8502A1 | reverse complement strand
TTCTTGCTTTAATTCTTGAAATTGGTTAGCTTCTTGTCATTCTTCAGCTTTTTCTGTTTTTGCTGCACTCGTTGCAGCTGTTTAGTCGGTGTCTACTCATTTAGTGTTTTTTTTTTTTTCAAGCAGAAGACGGCATACGGTATGTAGCTCCGTCTCGTGGGCTCGGAGATGTGTATAGGAGACGGGCCTGGCCCAGCCGCCGCATCGCTGCGACGCGCTCCGCGAAGACCCGCTGCTCCCGCGCCTCGCGCCCGCCGACCCACGCCACGAGCGCGTCCGGGGTGACCGCGTGGACGCGTACGGGCACCTGTTGCCGCCCGACGCTGCGCCAGCTGCGCTCGGCCCACTCCACCCGGATGCCCGCGGGCAGGGTGGCGGCCCGCCAGCCCCGTGCCCAGGACTGCGCGGCCTGCGGGTCGGCGAGGACGACCTGCTCCGTGGGCGGCTTGAGCGGCAGCGACCACGCGGGGGTGGGCACCTCGCCGAGGGTCCACCCGCGATGCGACCGGGCCAGGGCCCGACGCGCCAGCTCGCGCGCCGCCTCCGGAGCCACCATCGGCCAGGCCCCCGTCCCATCCCGGCCCCGTCCCGTCGCCCCGCTCACTTCTCCTCGTCCTCCCACATCACCTCGGCGATCTGGGTGAGCCGCCGCGTCGGGTTCTCCACCGTGGTGATGCCGCCGACGTAGGGGGCGATGGTCTGCAGGAGCTTCTGAGGGGTGGCGAGCACCATCTGGAAGCCGAACTCCACGAACACGTCCATGGCCATGCGCGTGTAGCGGGCGTCGGCCTTGTCGAACGCCTCATCCAAGATCACCGTCCCGTACCGCGGGCGCGGGTCCTCGGGGGCGGCCAGCTGGTAGCGCAGAGCCGCGGCGAGGCAGAAGACCACGAGCTTCTGCTGCTGCCCGCCGGACATCGCGGCGCCCGAGTCGTACGTGGCGTGGACGGCGCCGGCGTCGTCGACCTCCTGCGCGAGGAAGGTGACGTGCTCGCGCGTGTCCAGGCACTGCTGCCGCCACACCCGGTCCACGTGGTCCGAGGAGGCGAGGCGGTCCATGATCCCGGCCAGCGCGGTGTAGCGCCGCTCGGCATCGTCGAGGGAGTCGTCGGCCCACGCGTTCTCCGCCACGGCGGAGAGGTCGCGGAGGAACTGCTGCGCCGCCTCGGGACGACGCACGCGCACACGCAGGTGCAGGAACCGCCCCTCGTCGAAGGGGGAGCGCCGCAGCGCCGAGTTGATGGGGTCCACGCGGTCCTCGATCTCCCCGGGCGCGGTGCTGATGGCCCGGTGGAGCTCGCCGAAGAGCACGGAGGAGCGCTCGTGCAGGATCTGGTGGAACCGGTCCTCGTGCTCGGGCAGCCCCTGCCCCACGATGCGCTCGAGGATCGCCAGGTACGTGCCGCGGTCCTCGACGCCGGGCGAGGCGTCCGCGGCCGCCACCGCCCACTGGCGGGAGAACTGCGTGGTGAGCACGGTGCAGCGCTCCCCCGCCTGCGCACCCGCGGAACGCGCGCGTTCGGCCAGCGCGCTCACGTCCCGGCGCACGAGGTCGGCGCTCTCCGTCAGGGCGGAACGCGTGGCGGAGCGGCGCACGGCCCGGAAGCGGGCGTCGAGCTCGGCGGTGAGCTCCGCTGGGAGCGGCTCGCGGCCGGTGCTCTCCGCCTCGAGCTCTCGCGCCTCCTGGGTGAGCTCGGCTCGGCGGCGCTCGGCCTGGGCGGCGGCCAGTCGGGCCTCGTCAGCGGCCTGGCGGGCGGTCCGGAGGTCCTGCTGGGCGGCCTCGTCCCTGCGACGGGCGGCCTGCAGATCGCCGCTGGCGGCGCTGAGCTCATCCGCCTGCGCCCGGAGGTCCGCGATCCGGCGCTCCAGTGCCGCGTGGTCCACGTCCGTCCACGGGGTCTCGAGCACGCTGCGCAGAGTGGCGCGGCGCCGGCGCTCCGCATCGGCCCGCTCCTGGGCCCGCTGGACCTCGCCCTCGACGACGGCGAACGCCGCCTGGCGCGCGGCGCGCTCCTCGACCAGCACCTCCAGCTTCGCCGCCGGATCGCCGAGGACCCAACGGGAGCGGTCATCCACGCGGAACCGGTCGTCCTTCTCGTACCGCGTGGCGGAGAGCTTCACCTGGCCGGCCGCCGTCACGGCCCGCTCGTGCCGCGCGAGCTCGGCGGCCGTACTGACACACGCCAGGTCGAACCGCTCGGAGAGGCGGGCCTGGAGCCAGTCGTGGAACACGCCCTGCTTCACCGTCACCTTGTGCACGAGGGAGTCCTGACTGCTCGCGGGCCGGATGGCGGCCCGCGTCGGCCTGACCTCCTCGAACCGCAGTCGCACGCCCAGGTGGCGCCGGTCGATCCAGGTCCGGGCCGCCGAGAGCAGCCGCGTGGGGATCAGCAGGGTCAGCGAGAGCGGGGCGAGCACGCGCTCGATCGCGCCGGTCCACTCCTGATGGCGCGCGTCGACGTCGAGCAGCTCGGCCACGAAGGGCACCGCGTCCGTCCGCACGCCCAGGTGCTCCGCCAGGTCCTCCCGGACCGACGCCAGGTGCCGGGGCACGGTGCTGCCGCGGCGGCGCAGGGCCGTGATGTCCGCCTCGAGCTCGCGCACCGCCTCCCGCAGGCGGCTGAGCTCGGTCAGCTGGGCGTGGCTCGGCCCCGGGTGCTCGGGCGGCGCCTCCAGGTCCGCGGCGATGGCCGCCTGGAGCTCGCCGAACTCGACGGCGGTACTCGGCTCCGCGTCCACGTCCGCCGCGCGGAGGCGGTTCGCCAGGACGGCGCGCCGAGCCAGACGCTCCCGGTGCTGCTCCCGTGCCGCGTCGATCTGCCGTCCGAGCTCCCCGACGCGGTCCCCGCCCACGCTGGCGAGCGCGATCAGGGCGTGCTGGCGCCGCTGCTCCGCGCGCTCCTGCTCGGCGTCGGCCTCGGTGCGCGCCGCGTGAAGGCCCGCGAGCGAGGCCTGCACCTCCTCGAGCGCCCGCCGGATCTCCGCCAGGAACCTGGCCTGGTGGTAGGGGTGGATGGCGGCCTCGAGGCGGCGCAGCCTGGACTCCTCGGCGACGGCGGCCTCGTACTCCTGTGCGGCCGTGCGCACCTCGAGCAGGTGGTCCCGCTGCCGGCGCAGGTCCACGACGCGCTCGTACGCGGTGCGCAGCGCGCCGAACTCCTCGACCGCGCGGTCCGCCATGGCGAACGTCGGCGGCCGCTCCAGCATGTGGTTGCGGAACAGCTGGTCCAGCGAGTCCAGCCCCTTGGCGGACTGGGTCCGGTGCAGCAGGTGCAGCGCGGCGTCGTCGCGGATGCCGAACACCGAGCGCAGGCGCGCGTAGAACGGGCCGTGACCGCCGTTCGTGGTGACGACGGCCTGCGGCCAGCGTGCCTGCACACGGCGGGTCCTGATGCCGTCGTCGATCAGCGTCTGCAGTTCGGCCAGGTCCACGGCAGAGCGCTCGAGCAGGCACAGGTCCTTCATGTCGGCCCGGGACATCGCGGTGCCGCGCAGGAAGAACTGTCGGCACAGCGAGACGACGCCGCCCGCGCCGTCGCGATACGTGAGGACGACGCCGGCCCACGTGGCCCCGGGGCGCAGGTACGCGGAGACCACGCGGTCCTCGTCCTCGTCCTGCCGGCGGGTCCACGCGCCGCGCACGTAGGAGACCAGGCCGCGCGTGGCCGTCCGCTCCGCCCCGCCCTGCGCGGCCTGGTTGAAGCGCAGCCACTTGTCCGGGGTGAGGACGGCGGCGATCGCGTCCAGGATCGAGGACTTGCCCGAGCCCGAGGGCCCCGTGATCAGGTGCCCGCGGCGCGAGACGGGGAAGCGGTGGATGCGACCGTCCATGGTGCCCCAGTTGGCGATCTGGACCTCCTCGAGGCGCCACTGGCGGATGTCCGCTGTGTCGCGGCCGGGGAACTCGATGCCGAGGTCGAACGTGTCCTGCTCCTGCGCGGGATGAGGTGCGGTCATCGGTCGTCCTCCTGGGTCGTGACATCCGCGTCGTCGTCGTTCTGCCCCGCCGCGATCTCGCGGTACAGCTCGGTGAACGCCCGGGCCTCCTCCGGGCCGATCATCACCTTGAGCACCGGCGAGACCTCGGCGCGGTCGTCCTCCAGCTGCTGGAGGACGGAGAAGCTGTTGAGCATCTTGGTCCACGAGCTGTTCAGTCGGCGCGCCCACCCGGAGTCGTCACCCTGCTGGTACACGGCCAGCTGCTCGAAGACCTCGTCCCGGCCCACGATCACGCGGCGTTCGCCGGCCGCCGTCAGCAGGTGCTGGCGCAGGACCAGGAGCATCGCGGTGTCCAGGAACGTCATGGACTTGGAGCGCAGGGCGGCCGGCACCGCGATCTCGTCCGTCGCGACCCTGCGTGTGAACGCGAACTCGTCATGCTGGTCGATCACCACGTCGAGGAACAGGTCGTGCAGCCGCGAGCGGATGGCGGCCTCGTCGGCGATCAGGGCCTGCCACAGCTGGGGGCGACGGCGGCCGGAGAGGTACGGACCCTGGAGGAGTTCGAGCAGTGCGCGTCGTGACTGCTCTCCGAGCGTGCCGAGATCGCCCTCCCACAGCGTGGGCGCGGCGCCGGCGGTATGCGCAGCGTCCGTGGCGGGCGGAGTCGCCGCGTCGTCGGAATCCGGGGTCATCAGGGGAGCCTTTCGGTGAAGCGGTGGCGGATCACGTGCGCGGAGTGCATCCCGGCGGCGGCGGGCCAGCGGAGGAGGTCGACGGCGTCGGGGTCCACTTGGCCGTGCTGCGCGGCGAGGGAGAGGAGTCCGACGACGCTCGCCACCCCCTGCGTGGCGGGGTGCAGCTCGAGGACGTCGGCGACCGTGGCCGAGGCCGGCGCGCCGTCCTTCCCCTCGAGGGTGCGGTTCACGTTCTCGCGCAGTTCCGTGAAGTCGATCTCCGTCTCACGGGCGAGCGCACGCAGGGCGGCCATGTCCACCGTGGCCACGGCGGCGTCCTCGAGGGCAGGACCGACGTCGAACTCGCGGGGATCGTGCAGGGAGATCTCCCCGACGGAGCGCAGGGACATGCCGGTGAGGTCCAGGTCCCGCCCCGTCTGCCGGTAGGGACGCGTGGCCGGGGCGGCGTCGGCGGCGGCCCTGAGCGCCTCCCGGAGGGCCACGTGCAGACGGCGGTCCCGGTGGTACTCCTGGGAGAGGACGTAGCGGCGCAGGCCGCGGGCGAACTCCGTGAGCGTGTCCTGCACGGCGGACGAGCCGTCCTGCAGGGTGCGTGCGAGGCCACGCACCGCACGCCGCGTGGCGGGCGGCAGATCCGCGGCGAAGTCGCGCTCGAGGACGGCCCGGATGTCGGCCTGGAACGCCGCGGACATCGCGGGGTCCCGCACCATGCGGGAGAACGCGGCGAAGGTCTGGCCCTCGTCCGAGGACTCGATGAGGTCCACGCCGCGGAACACGTTCTCCAGGACGTCGCCGGGAAGCCCCTCGTCCGTGAGGATGCGACGCCGCAGCTCCTGATTGAGCTCCCCGAACCGTGCCCGGACCCGGGCGAAGTCCACGGGGAGGTCGGCCGCCTGGGTGAGCACGTCGTCGAGCCGCTCCACCGCGCGTCGCTCATCCAGCACGGTGTCCTCACCGGAGGCGATGCGCTCGATGCGCTCCGCCAGGGCCTGCTGCTCAGCCCGCAGGGCGGCCAGCCGGCGGGAGGTGTCCGGGTCGGTCTCGAGGGCCAGCTGATGGAGCGCGGTGAGGAGGGAGACGAGGCGGGACTCGGTGACGCTCGCGCGCGGTGCGAGGAGCTGCTCGACGACGCGGAGCCCCTGCCGCGCGGCCGGCGTCAGCTCGTAGACCTCCTCGCGGGCCTCGTCCGCGATGCGCCGCTCGAGCAGTCCCGCCTGCCGCCAGTCCTCGCAGTACGCCTTGGCTGTCCGCCCCGAGAGGTCCAGGTGGTCCCGCAGGGTGTCGAGCTCGGCGTCGAGGGCGTCATGCAGCTCGTGCGTGGGCAGGCTCGCGTTCGGGGCGCCCAGATGGGTGGCGAGGACGCCGGCCACGAGGGGCAGGGAGTCCATGCGCAGCATGCGCAGGGCGACGTCGTCCTGCACGAGGCGGTGGACCCGGAGCGCCTGGGCGAGAGAGGACATGGGACCAGTGTTCCAGGTGGGTGTCAGTCCAGGTCGTTCGCCGGCAGCCTCACTCCCACGGCACGGGCGTCGTCGTGCCGTTCTCCCAGTCCTGGCGGAGCATCGCATAGGCCACGGAGGCCACCGGCTCCCCACCCTCCACGGGCCAGCCCCGCCGGTAGTGGGCCTCCTTGACCCAGCCGGCCCGCTGGAAGGTGCGGAGCATCGGCGAGTTGTCCTCGCGGGTCTGGCCCTCGAACCGGTCGACGTCCGGCATCGTCTCGAACACGTGACGGGTCAGCGCGGTGAGGATCTCGACGCCGAGGCCTCGGCCGCGGAACCGCTCGGCCACGCGCAGGTCGAAGAGGGGAGTGGGGTCGGTGAGCGCCTCGCGGTCCGGGCCGGCGGGGTCCAGCAGGGTGAGGGTGGTGGTCATCACTGCATCGTAGAGGAGAGCACCCGGGACGGGGGCCAGGCGCTGTCTCTTCTCCACATCTGCCGCTGCCGACGATCGCATACGTCTCACGCTTCGGGGTCCGCCGATCTCTTATCATACACCCATTCAACAAACATCACATCACCATTCACATGCATACTCGAGAG
>NZ_VIGS01000081.1:0-7030 GCF_006704135.1 Micrococcus sp. R8502A1 | reverse complement strand
GTTAACCCGCAGTCACCGTTCGTCTTTGTTTTTTAACGCAGAGGAGGGGTCGCGAGGTTTAGTGCCGTCGCGTGGGCTCGGAAATGTGTATACGAGACAGGCCCTGGCCCCCGTCCTCGAGCCGGAGGGCCGCGTGCTCCTCGACTCCCTCGCCGGGTACCGCGAGGCCGACGCGCTCGCGGTCTCCTCCCGCCTGCGTGCGGCCGGGCATCCGCCGGAGCGCGTGGCCGCCGCGCTGACCCAGGCCGCGCTGCGGTCCCGGGCGGAGGCCCGCCTCGGGCGGCAGGCGCGCCGGATGCTGTTCACCCGCGACGGCCTGGAGCAGGCCACCCGCCCGCTGGTCGCGGGCCTGCATGCGGACCGGCTGGCGGCCGCGGGGGCCCGGCGCGTCGCCGACCTCGGCTGCGGTCTCGGCCTGGACGCGCGCGCCTTCGCCGACCGGGGCCTGGACGTCGTGGCGGTGGAGCGGGACGCCGTCGTCGCCGCGGCCGCCGAGGTGAACCTGGCCGGCCTCCCCGGCGCGCACGTGGTGCACGGCGACGCCGTGGCCTGGGCCCGCGCCCACGTGCCCGCCGAGGCGGACGCGGTGTGGCTGGACCCCGCACGCCGTCAGGTCGGCGGGGGCGGGTCCGCGCGCGTGTTCGACCCCGAGGCGTTCTCCCCGCCCCTGAGCGTCGTGACGGACATCGCCGCGACGGGCGTCCCGGTCGGTGTCAAGCTCGGCCCGGGGCTCCCGCACGAGGCCGTGCCGGCGGGCGCCGAGGCCGAGTGGGTGAGCGTCGACGGCGACGTCGTGGAGGCCGCCCTGTGGTTCAACGCGGCGGCCCGCCCCGGGGTGCGGCGGGCGGCGCGCGTCATGACCGTCCGGGGCGGGGAGACGACGACGGCGCAGCTCGTCTCCGGCGCGGACTTCGGCGACTCGCCCGAGGTCGAGGCCGTGGGGGAGGAGGGCATGGCGGGGCTCGTCGGCGCGGTCCTGCACGAGCCGGACGGCGCCGTCATCCGGGCCGGACTCGTGACGGACCTGGCCGCGTCCTGGCCCGTGCCGACGCGGCAGCTGGACCCCCACCTGGCCTACCTCGTCGCGCCCGAGCCGGTGCGGGACGGCCTGGCCCGCGCCCATCGGATCGAGGCGGTGCACGGCTTCCACCTGGCCTCCCTGCGGCGCTGGGCGAAGGAGACCGGGGTGGGCCGGCTGGACGTGAAGAAGCGGGGCATCCGCGAGACGCCCGAGGAGGTGCGTCGCGCCGTCCTCGGCGGGGCGAAGCCGGGCCGGCGTGGCGGGGCCGGACGGCACGCCACCCTCGTGCTGGCGCGCGTGGGTCGGTCGCGGTTCGCCCTCGAGGTGACGCCGTTGGACTGACGGGGCTCGAGGCCGCGGGCCCCGGGCGGCGGGAGCCGTCGAACCCCCGTTGGGGGATTACGGCACCCTCGTGTACGGTATTCGACTGAGGCAAGGCTCACCTCCACGGGAGCGCGCCCACCACCCCGACTGCTCATCCCGGGGCAGCCCCGCCGCCCAGAAGGAGAACCATGCCGCGTTCCGTCAGCGCCCCCCGCCTCGCCCGTCTCGCCCTGACCTCGGTGGCGGCCCTCGCCCTCGTCGGCTGCTCCGCCGGCGGCGCGGCCACGGGCTCGTCCTCCGCGAGCGCCTCCGGCGAGTCCTCGGCCTCCGCGAGCGCCGCCGGCGGCTCCTCGGCCGCCTCGGGCGGCATCGCGGCCGGGGTCACCGTCACCGACATGTCCGGCGCCGAGGTCACCCTGCCGGAGGAGGTCGACTCCGTCATCGCCACGGACAACCGCACCTTCCGCACGCTGGACGACTGGGGCGTCGAGCTGTCGGCCGCGCCGAAGCAGATCATGTACAAGGGCGAGGGCGGGCCCTCCTACCTCCAGGACGACTCGGTCGCCGACATCGGCAACCACCGGGAGCCGGACATGGAGCTGTTCGTCACCGCCGAGCCGGACGTCGTGTTCAACGGCCAGCGGTTCAACGAGCGCAAGGCCGAGATCGACGAGCTGACCGGCGACGCCGCCGTCGTGGACACGGACTTCGACGTCACGCAGACCCCCATGGACGAGGGCCTGAAGGAGCTGACCACCCTGCTGGGCGAGGCCACCGGCCACGAGGCCGATGCCGAGAAGCTCATCGCCGACTTCGACGCCGCCACCCAGCGCGCCAAGGACGCCTACGACCCCGAGCAGACCGTCATGGGCCTCATCGCCTCGGGCGGTGAGCTGTCGTACGTCGCGCCCAGCACCGGTCGCGCCATCGGCCCGTTCTTCGACATGCTGGAGCTGACCCCGGCCCTCGAGCAGTCGGGCACCGACAACCACCAGGGCGACGACATCTCCGTCGAGGCCATCGCGAAGTCGAACCCGGACTGGCTGATCGTCATGGACCGCGACGCCGCCATCGGCGAGGAGAACGCCACCGCCGCCGAGCTGATCGAGCGCTCCGAGGCCCTCCAGGACGTGACCGCGGTGAAGGAGGGCAACATCGTCTACCTGCCCGCCGACTTCTACGTCGCCGAGGACATCCAGAACCACACCACCGTCATGGAGGACCTCGCGAAGGCCTTCGAAGGCGCGCAGTGACTCTCGACGTGCGTCACCACGTCGCCGACGCCCCGCCCCGGCTCGAGGAGCCGGGGCGGGGCGACCGCGTGTGCTGGGTCCCGCCCGCCGTCCTGCGGCCCGAGCGCACCCGCTGGCAGCGCACCTGGCCGCTGCTGGTCGGCGTCGTGGTGACCGCGGCCCTCATCGTGGTCTCGCTGTTCGTGGGCGTGTACGACGTCGGCGCGGAGGGCGGACGCGAGATGTTCGCCATCACGCGCGTGCCGCGCACGGTCGCCCTCGTGCTGGCCGGCGCCTCGATGGCGATGTGCGGGCTGATCATGCAGCTCATGACGCAGAACCGCTTCGTGGAGCCCAGCACCACGGGCACCACCGAGTGGGCCGGTCTCGGCTTATTGGTGACCATGGTGCTCGTGCCGGGGGCGGGCCTGGTGACCCGGATGGCCGGGGCCATCCTCTTCGCCTTCGTCGGCACCCTCGTGTTCTTCCTCTTCCTGCGGCGTGTGCGCCTGCAGTCCTCCCTCATCGTGCCGATCGTGGGCATCATGCTCGGCGCCGTCGTGGGCGCCGCCTCGACGTTCCTCGCCCTCCAGACGGACATGCTGCAGCAGGTGGGCGCGTGGTTCGCGGGCTCGTTCACCTCCGTGGTCCGCGGCCGGTATGAGCTGCTCTTCCTCGTGCTGATCGTGTGCGTGGCGGTCTTCGTCATCGCGGACCGCTTCACCGTGGCCGGCCTCGGCAAGGACGTCGCCACGAACGTCGGCCTCAACTACGACGCCGTGATCCTCACCGGCGTGGCCATGGTGGCCGTGGCCACCGGCGTGGTCACCGTGGTGATCGGGGCCCTCCCGTTCCTGGGGCTCGTGGTCCCCAACCTCGTGTCCATGGTGCGCGGCGACAACCTGCGGACGAACCTGCCCTGGGTGGTCATGGTCGGCGTGTGGATCGTGATCGTCTGCGACCTGATCGGGCGCACCGTGATCGCCCCGTTCGAGGTGCCCATCTCGCTGATCCTGGGCCTCGTGGGCGCGATCGTGTTCCTCGCCCTGCTGCTGAGGCAGGCCAAGCATGGCTGAGCCGCTCGCGACCGCCCCGGGTCGCCTCCCCGCCCCGCCCGGTGGCGCCACCGCGGCCGGGCCCGTCGAGGCCGACGCCCCGCGCCGGTCCGGCGCGTTCGTCACCGCCGCCGACCGCCGGAGGTATGCGGTCGTCGTCGCCGTGCTGGCCGCCGTCGCCGTGCTCTCCACCGCCGGGATCCTGCTGTGGGGCAACGAGGCCGAACCCGGTTCGCGCGCGTTCTGGATGATCGCGCGGATGCGCGTGGAGTCCCTGGGCGTGATCGGCATCGTGGCGCTGTGCCACTCCTTCGCGACCGTCAGCTTCCACACGGTGACGGGCAACCGCATCATCACGCCCTCGATCATGGGGTTCGAGGCGCTCTACACCGCCGTGTCGACCGCCGCCGTGTACGTGCTGGGAGCCGCCGGCGTCGCGGTGCTGACCGGGGTGGGGCCGTTCCTCGCCCAGGCCGCGCTCATGGTGGCGCTGGCGACGGCCCTGTACTCGTGGCTGCTCTCCCGGCCCTACGGCAGCGTCCATCTGATGCTGCTCGTGGGCGTGGTGCTGGGCGGCGGGCTGGCCGCGCTGAGCACGTTCATGCAGCGACTGCTGGACCCGAACTCGTTCGACCTGCTGAGCGCGCGGCTCTTCGGCAACATCTCCAACGCCCGGACCGAGTACGTGGCGATCGCCGCGCCCATCGCCGTCGTCGTGTGCGCGCTGCTGTGGCTGCGCTCCCGCCGCCTGAACACGGTGGCGCTCGGCGCCGACGCCGCGACCAACCTGGGCCTGCACCACCGGCGCGAGCTCATGGTGACGCTGCTGCTGGTCTCCGTGCTGATGGCCATGACCACCGCGCTCGTGGGCCCGATGACGTTCCTCGGCTTCCTCGTGGCGACGTTGGCGTACAGCCTCGTCGACACCCACGACCACCGGTTCATCCTCCCGGTGGCGGCGCTGACCGGGTACGCGGTGCTCACGAGCGCCTACTTCGTGCTGCGGCACGTGTTCTACGCGGGGGGTGCGGTCACGGTGGTCATCGAGCTGATCGGCGGCATCACCTTCCTGGTCGTCGTGATGAGAAAGGGACGTCTGTGATCGAGCTGCGCGGCGTGGTGAAGCGCCACAGCGACGAGGTGTGCATCGGACCCGTGGACCTGGACATCCAGGCCGGGGGAGTGACCGCGCTCGTGGGGCCCAACGGGGCGGGCAAGTCCACGCTGCTGACGATGATCGGCCGGCTGCAGGACGCCGACGCCGGGACGATCGCCGTGGGCGGGCACGACATCACCACGACGCCGTCCCGGAAGATCGCGCAGACCCTGTCCATCCTGCGGCAGGAGAACCACTTCGTGACGCGGCTGACCGTGCGACAGCTCGTGGGGTTCGGGCGCTACCCGTACACGCGCGGCCGGCTGACCCTGGAGGACGAGCGGCACGTGTCCGACGCGATCGACTTCCTCAACCTCGGCCCGTTCGAGAACCGCTACCTCGACCAGCTCTCGGGCGGCCAGCGGCAGCGCGCGTACGTGGCGATGGTGCTGGCGCAGAACACCGAGTACGTGCTGCTGGACGAGCCGCTGAACAACCTGGACATGCAGCACTCGGTGCAGATGATGCAGCAGCTGCGCCGGGCCGCCGACGAGCTGGGCCGGACCGTGGTGATCGTGCTGCACGACATCAACTTCGCCGCCCACTACGCCGACCGGATCGTGGCCATGGGCGACGGTCAGGTGGTGGAGACCGGCACCCCGGCCGAGATCCTGCGCCCCGAGGTGCTGGAGCGGATCTTCCGCACCCCGTGCAACGTGGTGGACGGCCCGCACGGGCCCCTGGCCGTGTACTACTGAGCGGGGCGACGGTGAGGCCGGCCCGGGTCGGTCCGGGCGGGGGCCAGCTCGGTCCGGGCGGGGGTCGGGTGCCCGGCCGACGCGAGCGTTCCGTGGGCAGAACCCGCCGGGTCTCGCCTTCCGGGGGCAGGACCCGCGTGTTTCCAGGTTCCGTGGGCAGAAGCACCCTCGCTTCTGCCCACGGAACCCCTGCGCATGGACGGCAGGGCCATACGCGACGACGACGTCAGGCATCCCAGCCGTTCGAGACCTGTGCCCGTCGTCTGAGGACGGCCTCGATCACCCGCGCATATCCCTCGCCGACGTCCCGGCCCGTGACGTGCAGGGTCATCTGCCCACGCTCCGCGTAGTACTGGTCTCGCCGGGCGTCCCGGGCGTGTTGCTCGGCACTCCGGTGCACCTCGCCGTCGTACTGGAGGACGAGCCGGCAGTCCTCGAACCACAGATCGGCCTCGGGGGCGTCCCGCCGCCCGGGGTCGAACACGTGCTGCAGCGTCGGCTCGCCCAGCCCCGCCTCGACGAGCGCCAGCCTCAGCCGGGTCTCCTGCGGCGAGTCGGCACCCACCCGTACGCGCTCGAGCGCCGCCGTCGCCCGCGGTCTTCCGACGAACCGCCCGAGCGGCCGCATCGCCTCGTGCAGCGCGGTGACCGTGGTGATGGGAGGCCGCCGGCCGCGCGGGGACCAGGGGTGACGGACCAGGTGGTCACCCGCCGACACGAGGGATGCCTCGTCCCAGGGGTGGCCGATCGAGCACAGATCGAGCCAGGTCCGTTCCGGCGTCGTCACCCGTAGCCCGAGCACGGAGGTGACGTGGCCGGCGGGCAGGGGTCTGCGGTGCTCCATGACGCCGGGGATCCGCGCCCGTGCGGTGCCGCGGTGCAACGTGATCTCGACGGCGGCGCGTCGCGTGGCCCCGCCCGGGGGAAGCGGGAGGCCGTGGAGGTGCGCCGCCGTCTCGTGGGAGAGAACGGCGTCGGGACGGGACCGCAGGAGGGCGGTCAGCAGGTCGAGGCCGACCCCGTGGTGCGGCGGCGGGAGCCCGGCCGACTCCCAGGTGCGCAGCGGCATGTCACGGCGACGGTGGATGCCGCGGGCGAGGCGGAGGACGTCGGACCGCCGCACCCGGCTGGGCGGCAGACCGCGTTCGAGCACGTCGCGGGTGGTGAAGACGGGGACGAGGGGGAGATCGGGGGCGAAGGACATGGGTCGACCTTGACGCGGTCGGCCCGACGGCGGCCGGGCGGGCCGCGTGTCTGTGCACACCGGCGCGGGGTGGGCCGGCTGTGCAGGACTCGGCGGCGGCCGGTTGTCCCGCCGGGACGACGTCGTCATGGCTCGGTGGGCAGAACTGCGAGGAGTTCCGCCCACGCAACATCCGTGGGCAGAAGAGAGGGTGCTTCTGCCCACGGAGACCGAAAACCTGGGGGTGGTGACCACGCGCAGGGCGGGGGGGGGGGTTCTGGCCACGGGGGGGGGGGGGCGGTTCTTATAACCACACTGCGCCGCCGCCGCGCACATCAGTGGACACACTCTTGGTGGCGGA
>NZ_VIGS01000080.1:0-7273 GCF_006704135.1 Micrococcus sp. R8502A1 | reverse complement strand
TCGCGCTCAGCGGGCGCGTGCGTTGGCTTGGTCTCTGTTAAGCAGGCCGGCGCCACCGGCTCCTACGCTTAGGCGCTCGTCGGCAGCGTCAGATGTGTATAAGAGCCGGCCTCCTGGGGGGCGCGGCGGGCGAGTTCGAGGCGGGCGAGGTCGAGGTCGGCGGGGGCGGTGACCTTGAACGCGGCCGGGTCGCCGGGCACCACCACGACCTCGTGCCCCGCGGCCTCCATGACCATCGCGTCGTCGGTGAGCGCCGCGGCGTCGAGCGTGGGGTCCGCGCGCACGGCCTCGTGGGCCGCCAGCAGGGTGTCCAGGTCGAAGCCCTGCGGCGTCTGGATCGCGCGCAGTGCGGCGCGGGCCGGCGTGGCCGCGACGACGTCGACTCCGCCCCGGCCGGGGGTGACCTGCTTGACGGTGTCCGTCAGCGGCAGGCCCGGGACCGCGGCGACCGCGCCGGTCTCGAGCGCCGCCGTGACGGCCGCGAACACGCTCGACGGGGTCAGCGCGCGGGCCGCGTCGTGGACGAGGACGCGGCGGGGCGCCCCCGCCGGGGCGAGGTCGGCCAGAGCGCGGGAGGCCGCGGCGAGTCCGGCGCGGACCGAGTCCGCGCGCTCGGCGCCGCCGGGCACGCAGTGCACGGGCACGTCCAGGCGCGGGCCGGCGTCGACCTCGGCGGCCACGCGGCCGGCATCGGCCCCCGCCGGCGGGGTGAGCACCACGACGGCGTCCAGGTCGAGCCCGGCGGTGCGCGCGGCGGCGACGGACTCCAGGCAGTGGCGCAGGAGGGTGCGGCCGTCCGCGAGGGGGGCGAGGGCCTTGGGCAGCCCGGCGCCGAGGCGGGTGCCGGCGCCGGCTGCGGCGATCACGAGGGCGGTGGGCATGGCCTCATCCTAGGGAGCACGCCAGGGGTCCGTGGCCCGCCCCTGTGGCGACCGCGGCCGGGGACGAGACAGGGGAGGGGCCCGCGTCGTGGACGCGGGCCCCTCCCCTGCCGTGTGCTGCTCGTCAGCCCTCGAGCACCTTGTCCAGGCGGCCCTCGGCCTCCTCCTCGGTGACCTTCTTGGCCAGCGCCAGCTCGGACACGAGCACCTGGCGGGCCTTCGAGAGCATGCGCTTCTCGCCGGCGGACAGGCCGCGGTCCTGGTCGCGGCGCCACAGGTCGCGGACGACCTCGGCCACCTTGTTGACGTCGCCGCTGGCGAGCTTCTCCAGGTTGGCCTTGTAGCGGCGGGACCAGTTGGTCGGCTCCTCCACGTGCTCGGCGCGCAGGACCTCCATGACGTGCTCGAGCCCCTCCGCATCCACGACGTCACGCACGCCGACGAGGTCGACGTTCTCCGCAGGGACCTCGATGGTCAGGTCTCCCTGGGCCACCTTGAGCTTGAGGTACATCTTCTCCTCCCCCTTGATGGTGCGCATCTTGATCTCCTCGATCCGCGCAGCACCGTGGTGGGGGTAGACGACGGTCTCTCCGACCTCAAAAACCATGTTGTTGTGCCCCTTTCAGTCGTCTCATTCTATCATGCGGCCTCGTCGTGCCGCGCGTGCCGTCACATCTTCGGCCTCCGGATGTGATAGTGGACGACCCCGCACCACAGGCCTGCCGGCGTCCCGGGATGCGGTAGCCTGACCTGGCAGGGCCCCTGCCTCGGGGCTCCTGAGCACGTCATCGCACCTGAGGAGACCTCTGTGAAGAACGCATCCCGGCCCGCCCGGCGCCACCTCGCCGCAGGTGCGCTGGCCGCGGTCGCCCTGCTGGGCGCCACCGGCTGCTCCGCCGTGAGCCCGATCGCCACCGCCATCCAGTACTCCCCCTCGGACGGCATCAACGGCCAGGAGCAGGACTTCCTGAGCTACCGCAACCTCGCCCTCGTCGGCGACGGCGAGTCGGGCCCCGCCCGCCTGATCGGCACCGTGGAGAACACCTCCGGCCAGGATCAGACCTACACCTTCCAGGCCGAGGGCGGCGGCTCCGCGACCCTGAAGGTCCCCGCCGGCGAGAGCCGCAAGCTCGAGGACGAGGCGAACACAACCGTCCTGGAGCGCGAGGGCGTGTGGGTCGGCGAGAACCTGCCCGTGACCGTCTCCGGCAACGGCGGCACCGCCGACCTGGCCGTCCCGCTGCTGAGCGCCACCCAGGAGCAGTACCGTGACCTGCTCCCCGAGGGAGTCGAGCCCTCGGAGGAGGATCTCGTCGGGCACCTCCACGAGGAGACCCACCACTACGGCGAGGAGCACTGACCTCCGCCGGGCCTGCGCCCGGCACGCCACGGCCCCGGCCCCACCGTGAGGTGGAGCCGGGGCCGTCGTCGTCCCGGGCGGAGCGCCCCGGTCAGGCCTCGAACTTGTAGCCCAGGCCGCGCACCGTGACGAGGTAGCGGGGACTCGAGGGATCGGGCTCGATCTTGGAGCGCAGGCGCTTCACGTGCACGTCGAGGGTCTTGGTGTCCCCCACGTAGTCGGAGCCCCACACGCGGTCGATCAGCTGGCCGCGGGTGAGCACGCGCCCGGCGTTGCGCAGCAGCATCTCCAGCAGCTCGAACTCCTTGAGCGGCAGGGACACCTGCTCGCCGTCCACGGAGACGACGTGCCGCTCGACGTCCATCCGCACGGGGCCGGCGCTGATGGTCGCCGACATCGGCTCCTCCTGCTCCCCCTGACGGCGCAGCACGGCGCGGACGCGGGCCACCAGCTCACGCGAGGAGTACGGCTTGGTCACGTAGTCGTCCGCCCCGAGCTCGAGGCCGACGACCTTGTCGATCTCCGAGTCCTTCGCGGTCAACATGATCACGGGGACGTTGGAGCGCTGGCGCACCTGACGACACACCTCGGTGCCGGACATCCCCGGGAGCATCAGGTCCAGGAGGATCAGGTCCGCGCTGTCGCGCTCGAAGACGCTCAGCGCCTCGTTGCCGTCGGCGGCGACGGTGACCTCGAACCCCTCCTTCTCCAGGAGGTAGGACAGGGGGTCGCTGAACGACTCCTCGTCCTCCACGATCAGAATGCGGCTCATGCGCTCGTCTCCTTCCGGGTCGGGGGTGCGGCCGAGGCGGTCACCCGGTGACCGCGCCGCTCGGTGACGTGGGCGGCACCCGGCGCGCCGTCGACGGCGACACCGTCCCCCCACTCGGGCAGGCGGATGGTGAAGGTCGACCCGCGGCCCGGCTGGGACCAGAGGGTGACCTCCCCTCCGTGGTTGATGACGACGTGCTTGACGATGCTCAGCCCCAGGCCCGTGCCGCCCGTCTGACGCGACCGCGCCGCGTCCACGCGGTAGAAGCGTTCGAAGACCCGCTCCTGCTCCTCCGGGCTGATGCCGATGCCCTGGTCCGTGACGGTGACCTGGGCGAGCCCGTCCACGGAGCTCAGGCCGATGCCCACCGTGGTGCCCTCCGGGGAGTAGCGCACCGCGTTGTCCACCAGGTTGCGCACCGCGGTCATCAGCTGGTCCTGGTCCCCGTGCACCACCGCGTCCACGCGGCCGCCCACGCGCAGCGCGATGCCGCGGTCCTCGGCGGTCAGGCGCAGGCGGTCCACGGCGTCGGCGACGACGGCGTTGAGGTCCACGGGCCCCCCGTCCTGGACCACGTCCTTGGCCTGCAGCCGGGAGAACTCGATGATGTCCTGCACGAGGGCCGAGAGCCGGCGGGACTCGACGCCCAGGCGTGCGGCGAAGCGACGCACCGCCTCCTCGTCCTCCGCGGCGTCGCCGATGGCCTCGGAGAGCAGGGAGATGGCGCCCACCGGCGTCTTGAGCTCGTGCGAGACGTTGACGACGAAGTCGTGGCGCATGGCCTCGGTGCGGGTCACGTCCGTGCGGTCGTCGGCGAGGATCAGGATGTACTCCTCGTCCAGCGGGGCCACGCGCAGCTCGACGACGAGGCTCGACTGCCCGAGGGGTCCTCGGGGCAGCTCCATGCGGCGCTCGACGATGACGCCGTCGGTCCGCACGGTCCGCGTGAGCTCGCGCAGCTGGTCCTGGACGAGCGAGTGCCCCCGCACGAGGCCCAGGGCGTAGGCCGCGGGGTTCGCGCGCACCACGCCGTCGACGTCGTCCACCACCGCGTACGCGCGGCCGACCACGGAGAGGACCTCGGCGGCGCCCGGGGCGAGGGTGGGCTCGCCGACCGTCAGGTCCACCGTCCGCGAGCGCTCGGACGCCCGGAAGGCCAGCATGGAGGCCACTCCGGTGAACAGTCCGACCGCTCCGCACAGCAGGCCGATGATGACGGGATCCACGGCACCAGACTAGCCTCTGGCGGCCCGGAGACGGGCTGCCCCGGCCCCGCCAGACGCCGGACGATCGGCGTTCATGGGCCGTTCATCTTGCCCTGCCAGGGTGGACCGTTGCCCCGGGGAGTCGGGGTCGGCGGCGCACGGGCGTCGCCGGGGAGAGGAGACCATGCGCGAGCTCTACCGAGCCGACCTCGAACGGCTGGGCCGCGACCTGACCGAGATCGCCCGCCTCGTGCACCGCGCCATGATGGACGCGCAGGCCGCCCTCGAGGCGGCCGACGTGCACGGCGCCGAACGGGTCATCTCGGAGGACGCGCGGATCGACCAGCTGCAGGAGTCCCTCGACGAGCAGGCCGTGCGCATCCTGGCGCTGCAGGCGCCCGTGGCCACGGACCTGCGCACCGTCGTCGCCACGCTGCGGATGAGCTCCTCGCTCGAGCGCATGGGCGACCTCGCCCGCCACGTGGCCCAGCTGACCCGGCTGCGCTACCCCGAGCACGTCATCCCGGAACAGGTCCGGACCGTGATCACCGCGATGTGCGACGCCGCCGTGGAGGTGGCCGAGGAGGTCGTCCTGCTGCTCGAGACCCAGGACCTGGCGCACGGGGACCGGATCGACGCCCTCAACGAGGACGTCAACGCGTTGCACCTGTCCGTCTTCCGCGCGATCGCCGCCCCGGACTGGAGCGCGACGCCGGCCACCACCACGGACGTCACGCTGGCCTCGCGCTACCTCGAGCGGTTCACGGACCACGGCCTGTCCGTGGCCGCCAAGGTGCGCTACCTCGTCACGGGCGAGTGGGCGACCCACCGCCCGGACGCCACCGGCTCCTGACCGTCCCCGACGCCACGGGCCGGGCCCCCGAGCGGGGGCCCGGCCCGTGGTCGTCGGGCGGATCCGGCGGCCGCGTCAGTGTGCGGAGCCCTGGGCGGCCACGGCGGCGGCGCCGGCGGCGGCGGCCTCCGGGTCGAGGTAGCGGCCGTTCGCGGTGATCGGCTTGAAGTTCTGGTCCAGCTCGTAGACCAGCGGGATGCCCGTCGGGATGTTCAGGCCCGCGATGTCCTCGTCCGAGATGCCGTCCAGGTGCTTGACCAGCGCGCGCAGCGAGTTGCCGTGCGCGGCGATCAGCACGGTCTTGCCGGCCTTGAGGTCGGGCAGGATCTGCTCCTCCCAGTAGGGCAGCAGGCGGTCGATGACCTGCTTGAGGGCCTCGGTGCGGGGGGCGTCCTTGCCCAGGTCCGCGTAGCGCTCGTCGCCGACCTGGGAGAACTCGGAGTCGTCGTCCAGGGCGGGCGGCGGGGTGTCGAAGGACCGGCGCCAGACCATGAACTGCTCCTCGCCGAACTCCTCCTTCACCTGGGCCTTGTCCTTGCCCTGGAGGGCGCCGTAGTGACGCTCGTTCAGGCGCCAGCTGCGCTTGACCGGGATCCACTGGCGGTCCGCGGCCTCGAGTGCCAGGTTGGCCGTGGTGATGGCGCGCTTAAGCAGGGACGTGTGGACCACGTCCGGGCGGATGCCCTCCGCCTCCAGCAGCTCACCGCCGCGGGCGGCCTCGGCGCGCCCCTTCTCGGTCAGCGGGACGTCCACCCAGCCGGTGAACAGGTTCTTCTCGTTCCATTCGCTCTGACCGTGCCGCAGCAGGACCAGCGTGTACGTGGTGTTCGCCATGTCACCATCCTAGGCGGACCCGTCCCGCCGCTCCCCTACGCTGGAGCCCATGGTGGAGAAGGCCCGGCGGCTGCGCGCGCGCACGACGCCCGGCCCCGGCCCCGCCCGGGGCCCGCAGGGCCACATCACCCGCGGCACGACGGCGGCGCAGCGGATGCGCCGGGTGGACCGCTGGCTCACGGACGTGCACGGCCCCCTGCTGCGGCGCACGCCCCGCCCGCTGGCCGTGGACCTGGGCTTCGGCGCGGAGCCGGTGACCGCCGTCGAGATGGCCGAGCGGCTGCGCGTGCAGAACCCGGCCCTCGAGCTGGTGGGCCTCGAGATCGACCCCGCTCGGGTGGCCCGGGCCCGGGAGCGGGCCGGCGACCTGCCGGGGGTCACCTGGGCGGTCGGCGGCTTCGAGCTGCCCGTGCCGCGGCCGCCCACCGTGGTGCGCGCGTTCAACGTGCTGCGCCAGTACCGGGAGGAGGACGTGCCCGCGATCTGGTCCCTGCTGTGCGCGGGGCTCGCCGACGACGGCGTCCTCGTGGAGGGCACCTGCTCCGAGGACGGTCGGCGGGCGGCCTGGGTGGATCTGCGCCGGGACGGGCCGGCGAGCCTGACCGTGGCCCTCAGGCTGGGGTCCTTCGCCCGCCCCTCGGACGTGGCGGCGCGCCTGCCGAAGGTCCTCATCCACCGGCACGTGACCGGCGAGCCCGTCCATCGGCTCCTGGCTGAGGCCGACGCCGCGTGGGCCGCGCACGCCCCGCTCGCGGCCTACGGGACGCGGCAGCGGTGGCTGGCGACGGTCGGCACGCTGCGCTCGGCGGGCTGGCCCGTGCTGGGCGGCCCGCACCAGTGGCGGCGCGGGGAGCTGAGCGTGCGCTGGGCGGCGGTGGCGCCGTCGTCATGAGGGCGCCGCCGACGGCGCGGGGCCCTCAGCGGCGCAGGGCCGGGCCCATGTCCTGGCGGGGGCCAGCGAGGTAGACGCACGCCACGCACGCGGCCACGAGGCCGAACATGCCCATCCCGCCGCCCGCGAGCACGCCGAGGAGCCCGACGACGGCGGCGACGCCGGTCAGGATCAGCCAGAAGCTCCTGTCCCGGCCCCCGATGCGGGCGAAGTCGTCGGGGCGGCGCCGGACGACATCCACCAGCGCCCAGACCTCGAGCACGAGCGCGGCGATCGCCAGGACGCGGAACAGCCAGTGGTCGACGAGGAGGGCGACGTGCATGGGGGCGCTCATGCCGGTCAGTCTAGGTGTTGTGGGTCATGAGGTTCTTGGCACGAGGCCCGGGCTGAGATGAGACGAGTGGGCCTCTCCCGCAGGATGGAAGTTCCTACACCACCGACCTGCCCGAGAAGACCCACTCATGACTCACGCTAAC
>NZ_VIGS01000007.1:0-65844 GCF_006704135.1 Micrococcus sp. R8502A1 | reverse complement strand
CCTGCTCGTACTGTGTTTTTTGTGAGGACCCGGCCCCCCCGAGGTCTTACCCTTACGCGCCCGCCGGCGGGGTCGGAGGTGTATAAGAGCCGGGCCCCCCCCCCCCCCCCCCGGCCCCCCCGCCGGCGGACCGACGGAGGAGGACACCCGCCCGTTCCTCGACGACCCGCCGGGCCTGGGCTGGGTCCCGGACGGACTGCCGGGCTTCGAACGATGCACCCTCGGCCTCGACACCGATGAACAAGGACAAAACCTTGTCACAGTGGTGCGTCCGCGCACCGACGCCCCCCGTGACCCGGCCCGGCGGCCCATCCTCTCGGTGCACGGCTGGAGCGACTACTTCTACAACGCCCCGCTCGCCCACGCGTTCGAGGCCGCTGGCTACGCCTTCCACGCCGTCGACCTCCGCCACTACGGCCGCTCGCTGCGCGCGGGACAGACGCCCGGCTGGACGGACGACCTGACCCGCTACGACGCGGACCTCGAGGCCGCGCTCGAGACCATCGCCCAGGATCACCCGCTGCCGCCCATCCTCATGGGGCACTCCACCGGCGGGCTGATCGCCGCGCTGTGGGCGGACCGGAATCCCGGCCGCCTCGCCGCGCTCGTGCTCAACAGCCCCTGGCTGGAGATGCAGGGCAGCGCGGGGGTGCGCCTGCTGGCGAAGTCCATCGTGGGGCCCGTCTCCGCCATGAAGCCCTACGCCGTGCTCACGCTGCCGCGCATCGACCACTACTGGCGCACCCTCTCGGACCAGGCCGAGGGCGAATGGGACCTGCACCCGCTCTGGCGTCCTCCGCACGCGTTCGAGGTGCCGGCCGCCTGGCTGAGCGCGGTCCTCTCGGGGCACCGGGCCGTGGCCGGGCGGCTCGACGTCTCCGTGCCGATCCTCGTGCTCGTCTCCGCGCGCGGGCATCGGGGCACGTCCTACGCCGAGGCGATGCTGACCTCGGACATCGTCCTGGACCCCGACGCCATGGCCCGACGCTCCCTGCGGCTCGGCAACCGGGTGACCGTCCACCGGCTCCCCGACGCGCTGCACGACGTGTTCGCCTCCCCCGCGTCGGTGCGCGAGGCGGCCGGTGCCGCGACGCTCACGTGGCTGGGGGCCTACGCGCCTCCGTCGGCGTCCGAGGCCGAGTCCGGCGCGCCGGACGACGGCGCCGGCTGAGGGGTGTCCACGGCGCCGCCGTAGCGGCGGTCCCGGCGGGCGTAGGTCTCGACGGCGGCCCACAGGGTCCGCCGGTCGACGTCCGGCCACAGCACGTCGAGGAACAGCAGCTCCGCGTAGGCGGACTGCCACAGCAGATAGTTGGACAGGCGCTGCTCCCCCGAGGTCCGCAGGAACAGGTCCACGTCCGGGACGACGTCGACGTCCTGACCCGTGCGGAAACCGCGGTCGAGGTAGCGGGTGATGACGTCCTCGCTGATCTCGCCCGGCCGCATCCGGCCGGCCCGGACCTCTTCGGCGATGGCCTGGACGCCGTCCAGGATCTCGGCCCGGCTGCCGTAGTTCACGCACATGTGCAGCGTGGTGCCGGTGTTGTGGCGCGTGAGCTCCTCGGCCTCCTGCAGCTCCCGGATCACGGGGGTCCAGAGGCGCGGGGCCCGCCCGTTCCACCGGATCCGCACGTTCCACGAGTGCAGGGTGTCCCGCTGCCGGCGCAGCACGTCCCGGGAGAAGCCCATGAGGAAGCGCACCTCCTCCGCCGAGCGCCGCCAGTTCTCCGTGGAGAACGCATACGCGGACACGTGGCCGATCCCCAGCTCCACCGCCCCGGCGACGACGTCCAGCAGCGCCGCCTCGCCGGCCCGATGGCCCTCGGTGCGGGGCAGGCCGCGCTGGTTGGCCCACCGTCCGTTGCCGTCCATCACGATCGCCACGTGCCGGGGCACGAGACGCGGGTCGATCCGCGGGGCGACCGCACCCGAGGGGTGCGGCGGCGGGGGCTGCGGGGCACGGTCGGCGCTCATGGTCTCCTCTCGACGCGCGGGGCGGGGAGGCCGAGGTCCTGGTCCAGGACGGACAGGGACACCAGGCGCCGCTCGGCGTGGAACTGCAGGTACGCCGCCACGATAGCGGCCGCCTCGCGGCGGGCGGGGGCCCCGGAGGCGTCCGCGGTGGCCCAGTCCCCCGCCGCGAGGGCCGAGAGCAGGTCGAAGGTCTCCGGGGCGGGGTGCGCGGCACCGGGTGGCCTGCACTCGGGGCAGACGGCCCCGCCGAGGCCCACGTGCAGCGCCGTGTGCGGGCCGGGGGCGCCGCAGCGGGCGCACCGGTCGAAGGTCGGGGCCCAGCCGGCCTGGGCGAGCGCCCGCAGCAGGAACGAGTGCAGGATCAGGCGCGGGTCGTGCGCGCCGCGGGCCAGCGCGGCCAGCGCGCCGTGGAACAGGCGGTACTGGGCGCGCCGGCCGTCGTCGTCGACCGCGGGGACCCGCTCGACGGCCTCGGCGAGGGCGCCGGCGACGGTGTAGGCGTCGTAGTCGGCGGCCAGCATCGTCGCGTACGGGTGCAGCAGCTGCGCCTGGCTCACGGTGTGCAGCTCCCCCCGGCCGCGTGCGAGCTGGAGCGTGGAGTGCATGAACGGCTCCACCACCGAGCCCAGCCGGGAGGACGTCTTGCGCACCCCCTTGGCCACGGCCCGGACCAGGCCGTGCTCGGGGGTGAGCGCCTCGATGATGCGATCGGCCTCCCCCAGACGGTGGGTGCGCAGCACGATGGCCTCGGTGCGGAACGAGTTCGCCGCGTAGCCGCCGTGCCGCGCACCCCGCCGGGAGGAGCCGGAGCCGCTCACGCGCGCAGGGCGCGGTTCACCGCGGACACCACGGCCTTCAGCGAGGCGGTGGTGGTGTTGTGGTCCAGGCCGACGCCCCAGAGGACACGGTCGCCCACGGCCGCCTCCACGTAGGCGGCGGCCATGGCCGCGCCGCCCTCGGACAGTGCGTGCTCGGAGTAGTCGAGCACGCGGACGTCCACGCCCTCCTCGCCGAGGATGCGCAGGAACGCGTCGATCGGGCCGTTGCCCTGCGCCGCGCGGGTCTGCGTGACGCCGTCGACCTCGAGCTCGGCCTCCATCCGGAACGTGCCGTCCTCGCCGGAGGCCGAGGAGACCGAGCGGAGCCGGTAGCGGCCCCACTGCGCCTCCGCCGCGTCGGCGGGCAGGTACTCGTCCTGGAACACGCGCCACAGGTCGGCGCCGGAGACCTCGCCGCCCTGGGCGTCGGCCAGATCCTGGATGACGTGGGAGAACTCGATCTGCGCGCGGCGCGGCAGGTCCAGGTTGTGCTCGGACTTGAGCAGGTAGGCGACGCCGCCCTTGCCGGACTGCGAGTTCACGCGGATGACGGCTTCGTACGAGCGGCCGATGTCCTTCGGGTCGATGGGCAGGTACGGCACGGCCCACGGGATGCCGTCCACGTCCGTGCCGGCCGCCTTCGCGTCGACCTCCATGGCCTCGAAGCCCTTCTTGATGGCGTCCTGGTGGGAGCCGGAGAAGGCCGTGAAGACGAGGTCGCCGCCCCACGGCGAGCGCTCGGGCACGGCCAGCTGGTTGCAGTACTCGACCGTGCGCTTGATGTGGTCCATGTCGGAGAAGTCGATCATGGGGTCGACGCCCTGCGAGTACAGGTTCATGCCCAGCGTCACCAGGTCGACGTTGCCGGTGCGCTCGCCGTTGCCGAACAGGCATCCCTCGATGCGGTCCGCCCCGGCCAGGTAGCCCAGCTCGGCGGCGGCCACGCCCGTGCCGCGGTCGTTGTGCGGGTGCAGGGAGAGGATGAGCGAGTCGCGGTGCTCCAGGTTGCGGTGCATCCACTCGATCGAGTCGGCGTACACGTTCGGGGTGGACATCTCCACCGTCGCCGGCAGGTTCAGGATCATCTTGCGGTCGGTGGAGGCCTCCAGGACCGTGGCCACCTCGTCCGAGATGCGCCGGGCGAACTCGAGCTCGGTGCCCGTGTAGGACTCGGGCGAGTACTCGTAGGTGATCTGCGTGCCCTCGAGCTGCTCCTCGAACTTCTTCACCAGGCGCGCGCCGGAGGTCGCGATGTCCACGATCCCGTCCTCGTCCTGCCGGAACACCACGCGGCGCTGCAGCACCGACGTCGAGTTGTACAGGTGCACGATGGCCCGGTCGGCGCCCTCGAGCGCCTCGAAGGTGCGCTCGATCAGGTGCTCACGGGACTGGGTGAGGACCTGGATGGTGACGTCGTCCGGGATGTGGTCGCCCTCGATGAGCTGACGGACGAAGTCGTAGTCGGTCTGCGAGGCGGACGGGAAGCCGACCTCGATCTCCTTGAAGCCCATGCCGATGAGCAGCTGGAACATGCGCAGCTTGCGCTCGGGGCCCATGGGGTCGATCAGGGCCTGGTTGCCGTCGCGCAGGTCCACGGCGCACCACAGCGGCGCCTTCTCGATGACCTTGTCCGGCCAGGTGCGGTCCGGCAGGGCGACCTCGATCTGGTCCTGGAACGGGACGTACTTGTGGAACTTCATCCCCGACGACTTCTGCAGGTGGGCGCTCATGCGTGTTCTCCCTCGACGTGCGCGCGGCGGGCGCGCGAAAGGTGGGTGGTCGGTGGCCGGACCGGGAGGTCAGGGGCTCCGCACGGGGTGTCCGGTCCGGTGGGAGGCGTCCTGCCTCCGCATGCGCTCAGGCGGCGTGGATCACGGCCTGGCACGGGGACCCCGTGCGGCCGGGAAGTAGCAGGCGGGCCGTGGCCGGCGCTGTCGTCGCGCGGCGGAGGGACATGCCCCGACCCTAGCACCGAGGTGGGCCGGGCCACAGGAGGCCGTCCCCGTGTGACGCACGACGACGGCGGCCCGCTCCGGCGCGTGCGCGCCCGGGTCGGGCCTCCGGCTCAGAAGCCGAGTCGGCCGAGCTGTTTGGGGTCGCGCTGCCACTCCTTGGCGACCTTGACCCGCAGGTCCAGGTGCACCTTGGTGCCGAGCATGCGCTCGATGCCCGCCCGCGCCTGCGCGCCGATCTCACGCAGCCGGGAACCGCCCTTGCCGATGATGATGCCCTTCTGGCTGTCCCGCTCGACGAAGACGTTCGCCCACACGTCCATGAGGGGCCGATCCGCGGGGCGGTCCTCGCGCAGGGACATCTCCTCGACCATCACGGCCACCGAGTGCGGCAGCTCGTCGCGCACGCCCTCCAGGGCCGCCTCCCGGATGAGCTCGGCGACCATGACCGCCTCCGGCTCGTCCGTGAGCTCGCCGTCGGGGTACAGGGGCGGCCCGGCCGGCAGCAGCCCCGCGAAGACGCCCAGGACGTCGTCGACCTGGCGGCCGGCCACCGCCGAGACCGGCACGACGGCCGCGAAGCCCTCCCCGCCGTTCTCCGGCCCGAGGACCTCGTCGCCCAGCGCGGTCACGGCCACGAGCTGCGCCATGAGCTGCTCCGGGCCCACCTTGTCCGTCTTCGTCACCACGGCGACCACCGGGGTGCGGTGCAGGTAGGAGAGCTGCTGGGCGATGAACCGGTCGCCCGGGCCGATCGCCTCGTCGGCCGGCAGGCACATGCCCACGGCGTCGACCTCGTTGAGCGTCTCCGCCACGAGGTCGTTGAGGCGCTCGCCGAGCAGGGTGCGGGGCCGGTGCAGACCCGGGGTGTCCACGAGCACGAGCTGGAAGTCCTCGCGGTGGACGATCCCGCGGATGGTGTGGCGCGTGGTCTGCGGCTTGGAGGAGGTGATCGCCACCTTCTCCCCCACCAGCGCGTTGGTGAGTGTGGACTTGCCGGCGTTCGGCCGGCCCACGAGCGAGACGAAGCCGGAACGGAAGCCGTCCGCGGCGCGGGCCGGATCGACGAGATCGGTCATGGGGTCATCCTTGTCAGGCGGGGCGTGGGGTGGGGCGGCCGGCTCAGGCCACGGGGTCGGCGGGTGCGGCGCCGTGGGCCTGCTCCTCGCGCCGGCGCAGCCGCACCGGGCGGTCGGGGGTCTCGGAGACGCGCAGGCGCGCGACCCGGTTGCGGCGGGGCTCGAGGGTGTCCGCGACGAGCTCGATCCCCTGGACCACGACGCGCGAGCCCTGGATCGGGACGCGGCCGAGCTCCTTGGCGAGGAGGCCGCCGACCGTGTCGACGTCGTCGTCCTCGTCCTCCTCCGGCAGCTCGAACTCCTCCCGGAAGTCGTGGATGCCCATGCGCGCGTCGACGGAGTAGACGCCGGGCGCGACGAACTCCACCTCGGGGCGGTCCGGCTGGTCGTCCTCGTCGTAGATCTCCCCGACGATCTCCTCGATGAGGTCCTCGAGGGTCACGAGCCCCGCCGTGCCGCCGTACTCGTCCACCACCACGGCCACGTGGGTGGACTCGCGCTGCAGCTCCTGCAGGAGGGTGGCCACGGACTTCGACTCGGGGACGAAGCGGACGTCGCGCATGACCTCGGTGACGGGGGTGTCGGTCGCAGCGCCGTCGTGGTGCAGGGCGCGGGTGACGTCCTTGAGGTGCAGCATGCCCCGGATGTCGTCGGCGTCCTCGCCGATCACCGGGATGCGGGAGTTGCCGGAGCGCAGGAACAGGGCCATGGCCTGCCCGAGCGTGTGGTCGGCGTCGATCGTGACGACGTCGGTGCGCGGCACCATGACGGAGCGGACGATGGTGTCGTTCATGGAGAACACCGACTGGATCAGCTCCGCCTCGGAGTCGGCGAGCACGTCCGCGTCGTGGGCGCGGGCGACGAACTCGCGCAGGTGGCGCTCCTGGAAGTCGTCCTCGTCCTCCGGCTCGACCTCGCGACGGCGCCGGTCCCGGTCCAGGCGGGCGGCGAGCGGGCCCAGGGCCCGGCGGAGCACCCACACGAGGCCGCCCAGGCGGCGGGCGACGGCGGCCTCGTTGCGGGAGCCGATCGGCCGCGGGCTCCAGACGCCCAGCAGGGCGGCCACGCCCACGAGCACGACCGCGGCGATCGCC
Source organism: Micrococcus sp. R8502A1 (assembly GCF_006704135.1). Taxonomy (NCBI): domain Bacteria; kingdom Bacillati; phylum Actinomycetota; class Actinomycetes; order Micrococcales; family Micrococcaceae; genus Micrococcus; species Micrococcus sp. R8502A1. The sequence continues at coordinate 58,927 of NZ_VIGS01000007.1, read as the reverse complement.
ACGGCGAGCCACGTGTCGTCCACCACCGCGTCGGCGGCCGCGGTCAGGCAGACGGCCGACAGGGCCTCGGCCACGAAGCGCCAGACCCGCAGGGCGCCGAGGTGGCTCTCCCGCTCGCGGGCGATCTCCAGGACCTTGGAGCCGGGCCGCTCGCGGACGATGTCCTCCGCGTCCCGCCGGGAGAGGTAGGAGAACGCGGACTCGGCCAGGGACAGCGTCCAGGTCAGGCCGAGGAAGACCAGGAAGAGGGCGAAGAGGACGGCGGGTGTCAGCATGGGCGGTGCCGTCAATCCTCGACGGTGGGGGCCGGGGCGGGCCGGCCGAGGACCTCGGAGACGAGCCGATCCTGGAGCGTGAACATCTCCTCGCGCTCGGCGTCCTCGACGTGGTCGTACCCGAGCAGGTGGAGCATGCCGTGGGTGAGCAGCAGGAGCAGCTCATCGTCACGGGAGTGCCCGCCGCGCGCCGCCTGCTCGGCGGCGACCTCGGGGCAGAGCACGACGTCGCCCAGCACGCCCTCGGCCGGCGCCTCGGGCGAGCCGGGGGTCAGCTCGTCCATGGGCAGGCTCATCACGTCGGTGGGCCCGGGCAGGTCCATCCACTCCTCGTGCAGCTCGGCCATGCGTGCGGCGTCCACGACGGTCACGGCCGTCTCGGCGCGCTCGTGGACGTGCAGGCGCGCGTACACGTGCCGGGCCATGCGCAGCAGCGCGTCCTCGGGGACCTCGATCCCCGACTCGTTCAGGATCTCAACGGCCACGGCGGGCCCCTCCTCGCTTCTGGGACCGCTCCGCGGGGCCGCGGGCGGCGTCGTAGGCGTCCACGATGGCGCTCACCAGCGAGTGCCGGACCACGTCCGAGGAGTCGAAGCGGACCATCTCCAGTCCCTCGATCCCCTCGAGCACCTCGACGGCTTGGGCCAGGCCGGACTGGGTGCCGCGCGGCAGGTCCACCTGCGAGGTGTCGCCCGTGACGACCATGCGCGCACCGAAGCCGAGGCGGGTCAGGAACATCTTCATCTGCTCGCCGGTGGTGTTCTGGGCCTCGTCGAGGATCACGAACGCGTCGTTCAGGGTGCGGCCGCGCATGTACGCCAGCGGGGCGACCTCGATGGTCCCGGCCTCCATCAGCCGCGGGATCGACTCGGGCTCGATCATGTCGTGCAGCGCGTCGTACAGGGGGCGCAGGTACGGGTCGATCTTCTCGGAGAGCCCGCCGGGCAGGAAGCCGAGCCGTTCGCCGGCCTCGACGGCCGGGCGGGTGAGGATGATCCGGTTGACCTCCTTGGCCTGCAGCGCCTGCACCGCCTTGGCCATCGCCAGGTAGGTCTTGCCGGTGCCGGCCGGGCCGATGCCGAAGACGACGGTGGAGCGGTCGATCGCCTCCACGTAGTCCTGCTGGTGCAGGGTCTTCGCGCGGATGCGGCGGCCCCGGCCCGAGAGGATCGAGTCCAGGTGCAGCTGACCCGCGCCGCGCCCGGTGGCGGCGTCGCGGACGTGGTGGACCACCTGGCCCATCACCTCGGGGGTGACGGCCTGGTCGCGGCGGGCGATCGAGCGCAGGTCCTCGACGACGCGCCGCACCGTGGCCACCTCGGCCACCGGCCCGGCCAGGTCCAGCCGCTGGTCGCGGACCGTGACGTCCACGGTGGGGAACACGCCGCCGAGGATCCGCAGCAGGGCGTCCTGCGGTCCGAGCGTGCGGACCATGAGGTCGGCGGACTCGAACGCCACCCCCTCGTGCGCGGTGGCGGGCGGGGTCGGGGTCGTGGGGGGCACGGTCACGATGGGGCGGATCACCTCGGGGTCGCGGGGGCGGGACATCCCGACCAGTCTAGGCGTCGGCGCGCCGTCCTGCCGGGGCTCACCAGCGGCCGAGCCGGTGCTGGAGCACGGCGAGGGCGGCGGGGCCGGCCGTGGAGGCGCGCAGCACGTGCGGGCCGAGCCGCACCGGCACGGCCCCCGCGGCCACGCAGGCCTCGAGCTCGGCCGGGCCGATCCCGCCCTCGGGGCCCACGACGACGGCGATCTCGACGGCCGCGGAGAGTCGCTCCGCCGGCACCGCGGACACCCCGTGCTCCGCGTCCTCGTGCAGTACGAGGACGAGCCGGCCGCCGTCGTCGTCCCAGGCCAGCCCGGCGACCGCCGTCCCGGAGACGTGGTCCCGGACCGCGGGCACCCGGGCGCGACGCGCCTGCTTGGCGGCCGCGCGGGCCGTGTCCGCCCACTTCTGGCGGGCCTTGGCGGCCTTGGGGCCCTTCCAGCGGACGATCGAGCGCTCCGCCTCCCAGGGCACCACGGCGTCCACGCCGAGCTCGACGGCGGCCTGGACCGCCATGAGGTCCCGGTCGCCCTTGGCGAGGGCCTGGACGAGCACGAGCGCCGGGGTGGGCGCCGGCTCCTCCGCCACCGCGTCCAGCCGCACGGACACCGCGTCCGGGGCGGCCGCGAGCACGGTGCCGTGGCCGAGCGTGCCCGACCCGTCGGCCAGGAGCACGGCCTCCCCGGGGGCCAGGCGCATGGCCGCGGCGGCGTGCCGGGCCTCGGCGCCGTCGAAGACGACCTCCGCGCCCGCGCTCGCGCCGGCCAGGGCGCCCGGCTCGAGGTGGAACAGGGGGGCGGTCACAGGTTCCTCAGGTTCTCCCGCAGCCGGGCGAACATGCCCTTGGCCTGGGGTGCGCCGTGCACGACCTCCTCGCCGCGCACCTCGGCCAGGCGCTCCAGGAGCTGGCGCTGCTCGTCGTCCAGGTCGGTGGGCGTGGTGACCACCACGTCCACCTTGAGGTCGCCACGGCCCTGCCCGCGCAGGCGACCGACGCCCAGGCCGTGGAGGACCTCGACGTGGCCGGACTGCACGCCCGGGTCCAGGCTGAGGGACTGCTTGCCGTCCAGGGTGTCCAGCGTGACGGTGGTGCCCAGGGCCGCGGCGGCCATGGGGACGGTCACGGTGGTGGCCAGGTGGTCGCCCTCGCGGCGGAAGGTCTCGTCCGGGCGGACCGCGATCTCCACGTAGAGGTCGCCGTTCGGGCCGCCGCCCGGGCCGGCCTCGCCGCGGCCGGCGAGGTGGATGCGGGTGCCGTCGTCCACGCCCGCGGGGATGCGCAGGGTCAGCGGCGTCCGGGTGCGGACGCGGCCCTGCCCGTCGCACTCGTGGCAGGGCGTCGGGATGACGGTGCCGAACCCCTGGCAGGCGGGGCAGGCCTCGGTGGCCATGACGGTGCCCAGCAGCGACCGCACGGGGCGCTGGATCATGCCGTGGCCCTGACAGGTCTGGCAGGTCTCCGGCTGGGTGCCGGGCTCGCAGCACGAGCCCCCGCACCGCTCGCAGCGCACGGCCGTGTCCAGCTCAATGGTCTGCTCGCCGCCGAAGACCGCGTCGCGCAGGTCGATCCGCGCGATCACCAGCGCGTCCTGGCCGCGGCGGGCGCGGCTGGCGGGGCCACCGCGGCCGCCCTGGCCGGCCGCGTTCATGAAGGTCTCGAAGATGTCGGCGAAGCCCCCGAAGCCGCCCGCCCCACCGAAGCCGCCCGGGAAGCCGGCCTGGCCGTTCTCATTGCCCGTCGTGTCGTAGGCCCGACGCCGGTCCTCGTCCGAGAGCACCTCATAGGCGTGGGAGATGCGCTTGAACTGCTCGGCCGCCTCCGGGTCGGGGTTGACGTCCGGGTGGTGGGTGCGCGCGAGCTTGCGGTAGGCGCGGCGGATCTCCTCGGTGCTGGCGTCACGGCTGACGCCGAGCGTCTCGTAGTGGTCGGTCACGGTGGGGATTCCTCTCGGGGCGAGCGGGACGTGGGGCGGTGCGGGACGGGGCCCGCCAGGACGCGCGGAGGCACGTCAGGTGGTCAGGATGCGGGAGAGATAGCGGGCGATCGCCCGGACGGCGGCCATGGTGCCCGGATAGTCCATCCGGGTCGGACCGATGACGCCGAGCTTCGCCACGGCGCCGGGGCCGTAGGCGGCCGCGACCACCGAGGTGTCCGCGAGCGATCCGGCGTTCTCGGAGCCGATCCGCACGGACACCCCGTGGGCGTCCTGCTCCATCTCCGTGAGCAGGCGCAGCAGCACCACCTGCTCCTCGAGCGCCTCCAGGATCGGCCCGATGGACGCGCCGAAGTCCCCCGGGGAGCGGGCCAGGTTGGCGGTGCCGGCCAGGACGATGCGGTCCTGCCGGCCGGCCTCGAGCAGGTCCTGGACGGCCGCGGCCACGAGGGCCGCGGCCGGCCGGTGCTCCGGGCGGACCCGGGTGACGACGTCGTCCATCACGGCGGCCGCCTGCACCGGACCGAGCCCCAGCAGGGCGTCCAGCAGGAGGCCGCGGAGCACGGACAGCTCCGCCTCGTCGACCGGCCGGTCCAGGACGGCGTGCCGCTGGTCCACCCGTCCCGTGGACAGGATGAGGACCACGAGCAGGCGCGTGGGCGTGAGGGAGACCAGTTCGAGGTGGCGGATCGTGGAGCCGTCCTCGTGGGGGAACTGCGCGACGGCGACCTGCTGGGTCAGCTGGGCCAGGAGGCGCACCGTGGACTCCATCATGTGCTCGGTGTCCGTCTCCGGGTCCAGCAGGGTGCTCACGGCCCGGCGCTCGGCCGGGGACAGCGGCTTCACCTCGGAGAGGCGGTCGACGAACACGCGGTAGCCCTTGTCCGTGGGGACGCGCCCGGCGGAGGTGTGCGGGGCCACGATGAGGCCCTCCTCCTCGAGCGCCGCCATGTCGTTGCGCACGGTCGCGGAGGACACGCCCAGGGCGTGCCGTTCCACGAGCGCCTTGGAGCCCACGGGCTCGCGCAGCGCCACGTAGTCCTCCACGATCGCCTGGAGCACCTGCAGGCGGCGGGGCTGCTCCGACATCTCGGTCCTCCTCTGGTCCGTCGGGATCCGGGGCGACCCCGGAGGTGCCCCTGACTGGCACTCCGGCGGGTCAAGTGCCAATGCTACCGTCCGACCCGGGTGGACCACCCGACCGGTCCGCACGGCTTCGCTCACGGTGATCGCCCGGCCCCGTTGCTACCGTGCTCTCCCATGGACTGGAGCAGCTGGGGCCCCGCGGGCCACGACGACCTGACGCGCCGCCCCGCCCGGACCGTCCCCGATGTGCCCGCCGCCCCCGGCACGGTGGTCGAGGACGTGGCCTCCGGGTTCACCGGGGCCGTGATCGGCATCGAGCGCTCCGGCGGCGTGCACGTGGTGGTCCTGGAGGACCACCGCGGCGTGCGCCGCGGCTTCCCCCTCGGCGGCGGCTTCTGGATCGACGGCGAGCCCGTGACCCTGGTCCCCCCGACCGCCGCGGCCCCGGCGGCGCCGGCCCGCACCGCCTCCGGCTCGCGACGGGTCGAGGGGGCGCGCGCCCGCACCGCCCGCGCCTCACGCATCTGGGTGGAGGGCGTGCACGACGCCGAGCTGGTGGAGAAGGTGTGGGGCGAGGACCTGCGCCTCGAGGGCATCGTCGTGGAGCCCCTGCACGGCGTGGACGACCTCGCCGGGGCGATCCGCACGTTCGCCCCCGGCCCGCGGCGCCGGCTCGGGATCCTCGTGGACCACCTCGTCACCGGGTCCAAGGAGGAGCGCCTCGCGGCCGAGGCCATGCGCGTGCCGGGGGCCGCGGGCAACGTGCTCATCCTCGGCCACCCCTACGTGGACGTCTGGCAGGTCATCAAGCCCTCCGTCCTCGGCATCCCCGCGTGGCCCGTCGTGCCGAAGGGGCAGGACTGGAAGACGGGGATCCTGCGGGGACTGGGCTGGCCGCACGGGAGCAAGGAGGCCACGGGGCTGGGGTGGAAGCGGCTGCTCTCCCACGTCACCACGTACGCGGACCTCGAGCCGTCCCTGCTGGGCCGCGTGGAGGAGCTCATCGACTTCCTCACCGCAGCACCCGAGCACTGATCTCGGCGCGGCCCCCGCCCGCCCGCGCTATGCTGGCCCATGCCCTGCGCCCGGTCCCCGGCGCGCGGGTCCCGCGATCCAGGAGGAGCCCCTCGTGAACACCCGCGCGCAGCCCGACGCCGGCCGCACCGGCCACGGCCCGCCCGCCTGGCTCGTCTCGGCCGGCGGCCGCGGCGCCCCGCTCACGGCGAAGCAGGACCGTGACCGCGCGGCGCTGGCCCACCTCAGTCTGGCGTTCGGCGTGCTCGGCCCGCTGGTCGTGTGGCTGCTCTACCGCGACCGCGGCCCGTTCACCTCGCAGGAGTCGCGCGAGGCCCTGAACTTCTCCGGGCCGCCCACGCTCATCACGCTCCTGTTCTTCTTCCTGTCCCTGCTGCCGGTGGTCGGCCCGATCTTCGCGATCCTCGGCGCGCTCACGTGGGCCGCCATGGCGGTCTACGGCGTGATGGGCGCCTCGCACGTGTCCAAGGGCCGTCCGTTCCGGTACCCGTTCAACCTGCGCATCCTGCGCTGACCCGGGGCCGGCCGGTCAGAAGCCGGCCAGCGCCCGGACGATCGCGTCGTTGCGCAGCCGCCCCTCGAGCGTGGGGATGATGCGCCCGTCGACGGCGGCACGCCCGTCCAGCAGGCCCGCGGCGATGAGTTCGGCGATCGCCCCGCGGATCCGCGCGGCCTCCCCCGGCGTCTCCGAGACGAGCTCCGCGGTCGGGAGCCCGTCCACCGTGCGCACCGCGAGCATGATGCGCTCGAGTCGCCGCGCGTCGGCGTCGGGCCGCTCGCGGCCGACGGCGGGGGTGACCCCCGTGGCCAGCCGTTGCGCGTAGGCGGCGGGGTGCTTGGCGTTCCAGAACCGGACGCCGGCGAGGTGCGAGTGCGCTCCCGGGCCGATCCCCCACCAGTCCTGGTCCTCCCAGTACGCCACGTTGTGCCGCGCGCGGTGGACCCCGGAGCCCTGCGGGTCGCGCGCCCAGTTGGACACCTCGTACCAGCGGTAGCCGGCGGCGCCGAGCAGCTCCTCGGCGAGCAGGTACTTGTCCGCCTGGTCGTCGGGGTCCACGTCCGCCACCTCGCCGCGGGCCACCTGGGCCCCGAGCTTGGTGCCCTCCTCCACGATCAGCGAGTACGCGCTCACGTGGTCCGGGGCCAGGGCGACGGCGGCCTCGAGCGTGGCCCGCCAGTCGGCGAGGGACTCTCCCGCGGTCCCGTAGATCAGGTCCAGGGACACCTCCAGGCCGGCCTCGCGGGCCGCGGCGACGGCGGCGGGGACGGACTCGGGCCGATGGGTGCGCTCGAGCGTGGCGAGCACGTGCGGCACCGCGGACTGCATGCCCAGGGAGAGGCGGGTGAAGCCGCCGGCCGCGAGCTCACGGGCGTACTCCGGAGTGATGGTGTCCGGGTTGGCCTCGGTGGTGACCTCCGCGCCGGGCGCGATCCCGAACCGGTCCACCGCCGCCTGGAGGATGCGCACGAGGTCCGCGGCCGGCAGGAGCGTGGGCGTGCCGCCGCCGAAGAACACCGTGTGCAGCGGGCGGGCGGGCACGTCCGAGGACGCGAGCACGTCCGCGGCGAAGTCCAGCTCCGCGACCGCCGACTCCCAGTAGTCGCCGCGGCCCGCGCCGGGGCCGAGGTCGACGGCCGTGTACGTGTTGAAGTCGCAGTAGCCGCAGCGCACGGTGCAGAACGGCACGTGGACGTACAGGCTGAAGGTGCGCGCCGCGCCGTCGCCGGCGGCCGCGCGCACCCGCTGCCCGACGTCGGCCGGCAGCCGGCCGTCGTCGGGGACCGGCTCGCCGAGGGGCAGGGCGGGCACTTACTTCTTCGCCGCCTGGTCGGCGCCGGCGCCGTCCGAGGACAGGGCGGCGATGAAGGCCTCCTGCGGGACCTCGACCCGGCCCACCATCTTCATGCGCTTCTTGCCCTCCTTCTGCTTCTCGAGCAGCTTGCGCTTGCGGGAGATGTCGCCGCCGTAGCACTTGGAGAGCACGTCCTTGCGGATCGCGCGGATGTTCTCGCGGGCGATGATGCGCGAGCCGATGGCGGCCTGGATCGGCACCTCGTACTGCTGGCGCGGGATCAGCTCCTTGAGCTTGCCCGTCATCATCACGCCGTACGTATAGGCGTTGTCCTTGTGGGTGATGGAGGAGAACGCGTCCACCTGTTCGCCCTGGAGCAGGATGTCCACCTTGACGAGGTCGGCCGCCTGGTCACCGTCGGCCTTCCAGTCCAGCGAGGCGTACCCCTTGGTGCGGGACTTGAGCTGGTCGAAGAAGTCGAACACGATCTCGGCCAGCGGGATCCAGTAGCGGATCTCCACCCGTTCCTCGGAGAGGTAGTCCATGCCCTTGAGGTTGCCGCGCTTGGCCTGGCACAGCTCCATGACGGCGCCGATGAACTCGGCCGGCACGATGATCGTGGCCGAGGCCATGGGCTCGCGCACCTCGAGGATCTTGCCCTCGGGGAACTCGGAGGGGTTGGTCACGGTGACGACCTCACGGTCCTCCCGGGTGACCTCGTAGACCACGTTGGGCGCGGTGGAGATGAGGTCGAGCCCGAACTCGCGCTCGAGGCGCTCGCGCACGATCTCCAGATGCAGCAGACCGAGGAAGCCGACGCGGAAGCCGAAGCCCAGCGCGACCGAGGTCTCCGGCTCGTAGACGAGCGCGGCGTCGTTGAGCTTGAGCTTGTCCAGGGCGTCACGCAGCACGGGATAGTCCGAGCCGTCGATGGGGTACAGGCCTGAGAACACCATGGGCTTGGGGTCCTCGTAGCCACCCAGGGACTGCTCGGCCGGGTGGGCGTGGTTGGTGACCGTGTCGCCCACCTTGGACTGCCGCACGTCCTTCACGCCGGTGATGAGGTAGCCCACCTCGCCCACGGCCAGGCCCTTCGTGGGTACGGGCTCCGGGGAGGAGACGCCGATCTCGAGGAGCTCGTAGGTGGTGCCCGTGGACATCATGCGGACCTTCTCCCGCGGGGAGAGCCGGCCGTCCACGACGCGCACGTACGTGACGACGCCCCGGTAGGTGTCGTACACGGAGTCGAAGATCATCGCGCGGGCCGGGGCGTCCGCGTCGCCCTCCGGGCTGGGGACGGCGCGGACCACGCGGTCCAGCAGCTCCTCGACGCCGACGCCCGTCTTGCCGGACACGCGCAGCACGTCCTCGGGATCGCAGCCGATCAGGGAGGCCAGCTCGGCCGCGTAGCGGTCCGGATCCGCGGCGGGCAGGTCGATCTTGTTGAGCACGGGGATGATCTCCAACTCGTGCTCCATGGCGAGGTAGAGGTTCGCCAGGGTCTGCGCCTCGATGCCCTGGGCGGCGTCCACCAGCAGGATCGCCCCCTCGCACGCGGCCAGCGAGCGGGAGACCTCGTAGGTGAAGTCCACGTGCCCGGGGGTGTCGATCATGTTCAGGGCGTAGTCCACCCCGTCCACGGACCAGGGCATGCGCACGGCCTGGGACTTGATGGTGATGCCGCGCTCACGCTCGATGTCCATGCGGTCCAGGTACTGCGCCTTCATGTCGCGGGGCTGCACGACGCCGGTGGCCTGCAGCATGCGGTCCGCCAGCGTGGACTTGCCATGGTCGATGTGGGCGATGATGCAGAAGTTGCGGATCACCGAGGGGTCGGTGGCAGCGGGCACCGGGGGGTTCGACGCCAGGGGCGACACGGGCACTTCCTCTACGGGTGACGGGGACGGGACTCTGACCGCCTAGTCTCTCATGATCCGCCGCCGACCCGACCCGGACGCCGGGCCCGCGCGTCCACTAGATTCACGCCCATGGCCTTCGACCTGCATCGCGCCCTGTCCCTCGGCCGCCGGACGGCACGCCTGATCGGCGCCCTCCGCGACGACGCCCGGCCGCGCCGGGCCGCCTCCGAGGCCGGTCGACGGGCCGGCGACCGGAGCGGCCCGTCGCCCTTCCCGGGCCCGCCCGGGCCTCCCGGGCCCGCGTGGGACCCCACGGAGCCCACCGACTCGTGGCCGATGCCCGGGCCCGGGCAGGAGCGCCGGCCCCGGCGACAGGACGCCGGCCGCCACGTGTCCCTGCCGGACTTCACCGGCACCGTCCGCGTCGAGTACGCGCCCGTGCCCGGGCCGACGGCCGGGCCGGGCGAGGTCGTGTGGACCTGGGTGCCGTACGAGGAGATGGACGGCCGGGGCAAGGACCGCCCCGTGCTCCTGATCGGCCGGGACGGGGCGCACCTGCTCGGGCTCATGCTGACCAGCCGGGACCGGAACAACGCCCTGGCCCGCGACGAGGACTACGTGGACGTGGGCGCGGGCGCCTGGGACCGGTCCGGCCGCGCCTCGGAGGTGAAGCTGGACCGGGTGGTCCGCGTGGATCCGGCCGCGGTGCGCCGGGAGGGCGGCGTCCTGGACCGGGCGGCCTTCGACCGGGTCACGGCCGCGCTGGCCCGCGCCCGGAGGCGGGTGCGCTGAGTCGGCCGCGCGGATCGCGGGGTCTGGGTGGTAGGATCGTCCGCATTGTGTCCGCCGGTCGACGGGCACCCCCGGAACGGGTCATCATCGGTGTTCCCCACGCCGCTCAGTCCACGGATCCGGGCACCCTCCACGACCCCCTGTTCATGCGGCGCCCGGACCCTCGTCCGCGCCGCCGACGACGAAGGACCCGATTTGGCTAACATCAAGTCCCAGAAGAAGCGCATCCTCACCAACGAGAAGGCGCGCCAGCGCAACGTCGCGGTGAAGTCCGAGCTGAAGACCGCCATCCGCGCCGTGGACAAGGCCGTCGCCGCCGGCGAGGCCGAGGCCGCCGCCGCCGCCCTGCGCACCGCCTCCCGCAAGCTGGACAAGGCCGCCTCGAAGGGCGTCATCCACAAGAACCAGGCCGCGAACCGCAAGTCCGGCATCGCCGCCCGCGTGAAGGCCCTCCTCGGCTAATCCACGCCCCCGGCTGTGACCGCGGCCCCCGCCCCGAGCGATCGGTGCGGGGGCCGTTTCGTGTCCGGGCTGCCCCCGTGGGGTGCCGTCCGGCGGCGCCGTCAGCGGCTGACGGCGGTGGCCACGCGGATGACCGCGCGCTCGACGGCGAACTCCGGGTTGCGGGAGGCGCCCTTGGCCTCGGCGTCGGCCTGGGCGATCCACTCCACGGCCTGCGCGATGCCGGCCGCCGTCCAGTGCCGCGCCGCCTGCTGGATGTAGCGCACCTGGAACGGGGCCACCCCGAGCAGGGACGGCAGCTCGGCGGCGGGCCGGCGGGCGTCGATCATCCGCGCCACCTGCCGCGCCTTGAGCGCGAGCGCCGCGGTGATCATCACCGGGTGGACGCCGGTGGCCATCGCGTGCCGCACGAGGGACACGGCCCTCGCCGCCTGCCCCTCGAGCGCCGCATCGGCCACCGCGAAGCTCGTGGCCTCCACGCGGCCGCTGTAGTAGGTGTCCACGGTCTCGACGGTGACGACGCCCTCGGTGTCGTCGACGAGCTGGGCGCACGCGGCCGCGAGCTCCGTGAGCGAGGCGCCGGTGGCGCGGATGAGCGCGCGGGCCGCCTCCTCGTCGATGCGCCGACGCCGGTCGCGGAACTCGGCCTGCACGAAGGCCAGCCGCTCCTCGTCCTTCTTCAGCGGCACGCACTCGACCACCGTGCCGGCCTGGGCGACGGCGTCCAGCAGCTTCTTGCCGCGGTTGCCGCCGGTGTGGCGCAGCACGAGCGTGACGTCGTCCGCGCCGGGGCCCTGCTGGACGAGGCGCAGGGCGTCCTCGAGGAACGCGTCGTTCATGGCCTCGAGGCCCTCGACCGTGATGAGGGTGGGCTCGGCGAAGAGGGACGGGCTGGCCGCGGTGGCCAGCTGGCCGGGCTGGTACTCCCCCGCGCGGAGCCGGTGGATCTCCAGCTGGCCGTGGCGCTCGCGCAGAGCCTGGGTCACGCGGTCCGTCACCCAGCGGGCGGCATGGTCCTCGGGTCCCTTGAGGAGCATGAGCGGGGCGGGCTCGGCTCGCCGCCAGGCCAGCGGGTCGGTGCGGCCGGCTCGGCCGGAACGGGGGCTGCGGGCGGCGGACATGCGTCCCATCCTAGGGTCCGGTGCGGACGCTCGAGGGCGGGCGGACGGTGTGAGCCGTGATCTCGGGCGCGCCGTCGGGGTCGGGGCCGTCCGCGGCCGTGAGGGCCAGCGTGCCGTGCAGGTCGGTGCGGGCCACCGGCCCGAGGCGGCCGAGCGCGTCCACCGTGGCCCGGTGGGGGTGTCCGTACGGGTTGTCGGCGCCCACGGAGACCATGTGCAGGCGGGCGCCGACCGCGCGCGGCACGGCCGTCCCACCGTTGCGGGCCCCGTGGTGGGCGACCTTGAGCACGTCCACGCGCGGCGGAGCGGCGGCATCGGACCGGTGCCCCGCGACCCATGCCGCGGAGGCGTCCTCCTCCATGTCGCCGGTGATCAGCGTCGTGACCGGACCGGCCTCGCTCTCGACGGTGACCAGCACCTGGGCGGAGGCGTCGTTCTCCTCGGGGGCCCGCGCGTCGGCGAGCAGCACGTGCCACCGCACCGGCCCGGCCGTGCCCGTCGCGCCGGTGCGGAGCCGTGCCGCGTCGGCGGGCCGGTCGACGCCGTCCGCCTCGCCGCCGCGCCCTCCCCTGCCCTGCGCCGGCGCGTCCCGGGTCGCGTAGTGCACCGCCCCGCGGGAGGCGCGGTCGACCACGCCGGGCAGTCCCCCGGTGTGGTCGGCGTGCAGGTGGGTGAGCAGCACGGCGTCCACCCGGTCGACGTCGAGGTCGTCGAGGCAGCGACGAGCGAGCCCAGGCTCGGGCCCGACATCGACGACGACCCCCGCGCGCGGGCCGGACCGGAACACGGCCATGTCTCCCTGGCCGACGTCGCAGAACGCCACCGCCCAGTCCGGCGGGGCCGCGCCCGAGGCCCGCGGCACGAGGACCGCCCCGACCGCACCCGTGGTGGCCGCGGCCAGCGCGGCGGCGAGCACGACCAGGGCGGGGAGGCGCTCGCGGGTCCGCGGCGCGCTGCGGCCGACACGCCGCACCGGGGCGGCCCGGCGTCGTTCGAGCAGGAGCACGGCGGCGAATCCGAGGAGCGTCGCGGCCACCAGCAGGACGCCCAGCCCGGCGCCGAGGGCTCCGGCCGGCCACGGACGCAGCGCCCCGGGCAGGGAGGCGCTGGTGTGGGCGACCCACCCGATCCAGGCCGCGGGCCACTGGATCACGGCGACGAGGGCGGCGGCGATCCCCGGCGCGGGCAGGGCGAGGGCCGCGGCGAGGGTGCCCAGGACGGTCACGGGCGGCACGGCCGGGGCGGCCAGCAGATTGGCCGGCACCGCGTAGGCCGACACCTCACCGGTCATGGCCAGGATGATCGGCTGGCAGGCCAGGTGGGCGGCCACGGTCACCGCGAGCGACGCCGAGAGCCACCGCGCCACGACGTCGGGCAGCACCCGGCCGAGCCCGGCGTGCAGCGCACGGTCGAGGGGCGCGCCGCCCAGGACGATGCCCGCGGTCGCCGCCAGGGAGAGGTGGAAGGCCGGTTCCACGGCGAGGGCCGGCACCGCGACGAGCAGGGCCGTGCCGCCCACCGTCAGGAGTCCGAACGCCTGCCGCGCGCGGCCGAAGAACACCGCGAGGGCGCCGAGAGCGCCCATCACGGCCGCCCGGAGGACCGACGGCTCCGGCCCCACGACGACCACGAACACCCCGAGGACCGCCAGCCCGGCGCTGAGGACCACCGCCCGGTGCACCCGCGCGCTGCGCAGGGTGATCGCGACCGCGCCGAGGATCATGGCCACGTTGGCCCCGGACACGGCAGACAGGTGCGACAGGCCCGAGGCCTTCATGGCGTCGTCGAGGGCGGCCCCCTGGGCGGAGCGGTCGCCCAGCACCAGCCCCGGGATGAGCTCCGGCGCCGTGCCGACCGTGCCCTCCGCGGACTGACGGAACGCGGCGCGCAGCGCCTCCCGCCGCGGCGGGCCCGGGCCGCCGTCGGTGGCCCCGCCTGCCGGCTCCGCCCCGCCGGGGCAGGGTCCCGGCTGCGGGGCGGCCGCGGCGGCCAGGAACACGGTGGAGCCGGACCTCGACGGCCGGGCCACCACGCACACCCGCGATCCCGGCCCGCCGCCGGGGGCCGCCGTCCCGTCCAACGGCGCGGCGATCGTCGCGGGCGGTGCGCCCCCGCCCGTGAGTCGGGCCGTCACGGCCGCCTCGGGGGCCCGCGGCGGATGACCGAACGTCTCGACCCGCACGGGCACGCTCCAGCGTGGGCCGAAGGTCGCCTCGCTCCGGGTGGCGGGCCCGTCCAGGGTCAGCTCGAGCCGCAGCGGTGAGCCGGCGTGCACCGCGCCGGTCCAGCCGCTGGCGCTGGCCGCGGCGGCGGGCCCGGCCGAGTGCTGCAGCATCAGGGCCGCGGCCACGCCGGCCAGCGTCGTCGCGGTGGCCACGCCCCGTATCCGACCGGTCGAGCGGGCGGCGCCCAGGACAGTGGTCGCGGCGACGGCCAGCCCGGTGAGGGCCGCCGCCGAGCGGGCCGGGGCGTCCCAGGCGACGCCGAGGATCCCGAGGGTCAGGCAGACGAGCAGGGCGGGCACCCACCGGGCCTCGAGCGGGCCGGGCACCTCGCGGTGGCGGGCGCGGCGGTCCACGGGATCGCTGGGCGGGCCCGGGGCCGGGCTCACCACGAGACGTGGTCACGCAGCCGGTCGAGCGTGGCCGGGCCGATGCCGGGCACCGCGTCCAGGTCCTGCAGGCCGGTGAACGGGCCGACCGTCTCGCGGTGGGCGATGATCTTCTCCGCCGTGGCGGGGCCGACGCCGGGCAGGGTCTGCAGCTCCGTGGCGTCGGCGGTGTTCAGGTCCACGGTGTCGCCGGACTCGGCGCCGCCCGGCTCGCCTCCGCCACCGGCCCTGCCCGTGGTCGGCGTGGGCTGCGCCTGCGCGGCCCCGGCCACCCGGTCCAGGGCGTCCTGCGGTGTGCGGGCGGAGGGGACGAGGACCTGTTGGCCGTCGTCCAACGGGGCCGCGAGGTTGATGCGCTCCGCCCGGGCGTGCCGGGTCGGGCCGCCGGCGGCGCCCACGGCGTCGGCCACCCGGGAGCCCGGCGCGAGGCTGACCACTCCCGGCCGGGCGACCTCGCCCACCACGTGCACCCGCAGCGGGCCGGACCCGGCGGGGCCGGACGCCTCCCCCGACGGCCCCGCCTCGGACGTCCGCGCGTCGGTGCCCGCCGCCGACGGGGCGGTGGAGGGCGCGTCGGTCTGCGGGATGCCTGCACCGGCCGCGGCCGCCGGGATGGCCGCGGGCGGCGCCGGGGTGGTCAGCCAGGCCACCGCCCACCAGGCCGTGGCGGCGACGAGCAGCACGGTGACGGCCAGCAGGGCCGGCCGCCACCGCAGCACCGGGCCCCGAGGTGGGGTGCGCTCCCACCGGGACGCGGCGTGCGGGCCGGCTGTGTCGACGTCGGGGGCGGCCGCGGGCGCGGGGTCCGGGGCGAAGGCGGGCGGATCGTCGCAGAGGCGGTGGCTGGGGCTCATGCGGGCAGTCTGCGGCCCCGTCGCCGAGTCGGGCGCGTCCCGCACCCGACCTGGGGATGACCTCCGCGGTCCAGGGTGGTGTGCAGGAACGGACGCGCCCGTCTCCTCGGCGCTCCCGCACGGGCGGCCTCAGTCCCCCGAGCCCCCCGTGGGCGATTCCAGCGGGCAGATCACCACACCCAGGGCGCCCAGGCCCAGGTGCGCGGCGAGCACGGCGGGCAGCTCGACGACGGGCACGGGGGTGGTGGAGATCGGCTGGAGCCGCTCCGCGAGCTGCCCGGCCGTCTCGGGGTCGCCGTACTCGTGCACGGCGATCCGCACCGGGTCCCCGCCGGCCCGCTCGGTCGCGAGCTCCACGAGCCGGTCGACGGCGCGGGCCGCGGACCGCGGGCGGTCGACCAGGCCGATCGCGCCGTCGTCGACCGCCATGACGGGGCGCACCTGCAGCAGGGTGCCCAGCAGCGAGGCGAGCCCGCTGATCCGCCCGCCCCGGCGCAGCTGCTCGAGGCTGGGCACCGTGAACAGCACGTGGCTGGAGTCCACGGTGGCCTCGAGCCGCTCGCGGATGCGGGCCACGGGCATTCCCACCCCCGCGTCCACGGCGGCGTCCACCACGGCCGTGCCCAGCGCGAAGCCCACGGTGCGCGAGTCCACCACGGTCACCGGGCGCTCGGCGTCCGCGGCGGCCAGGCGCGCGGCCTCCACGGTGCCGGAGAGCTCGCCGGACAGGTGGACGGAGAGGATGCGTGCGTAGCCGGCGCGGGCCAGCTCGGCGTAGGCCGTCCGGAACGCACCCGGCGAGGGCCGCGAGGTGCGCACCGGAGTGCCGGCGGCCAGGGCCAGCGGCAGCTCCAGCGCGAGCTCGTCCGTGCCCTCCGTGTGGATCTGCTCGCCCACCATGACGGGCAGCGCCACCTGGCGGATCCCGGCGGCCAGGCCGTGTCCGAGGACGGCGTCGGGCAGGGCGGCGGCCGAGTCCGTGACGACGGCCGTGCGGTCCCGGCGGGGCGGGCGCAGCCCGTAGCGCGCCCGCCCCGCCAGCTGGGAGCGCCGGGAGCGCAGGCGGACGAGCGCGTCGTCGCGCCACTGCTCGATGCGCGCCACGGCCTGCCTCCTCTCCCCCGGCCCGGTCGCGGCCGGTCTCACGGGGTCAGCGGATCACCAGGTTCACGAGCTTGGGCTCGCGCACGATCACCTTGACGATCTCGGCGTCCCCGATGAAGTTCCGCACCTTCTCCGATGCGCGGGCGCGCGCCTCGAGGTCCTCGGCGGAGATGTCCGCGGGCACCTCGAGGGTGTCGCGGACCTTGCCCTTGACCTGGACGACGGCCGTGACGGTGTCCTCGACCAGCAGCGACTCGTCCACCGCGGGCCAGCCGGCGCGGACCACGGAGGGCTCGTGGCCCAGCAGGACCCACATGTCCTCGGCCGTGTACGGCGCGACGAGGGAGAGCAGCACGGCCACGGCCTCGGCGGCCTCGCGGACGGCGGGGTCGGCCGCGCCGGCGCCGGCGTCGATCTCCTTGCGGGCCGCGTTGACCAGCTCCATCGTCTTGGCGACGACCACGTTGAACTTGGCGTCGTCCAGCAGCTGCTGTGCCTGGTGCACGGCCCGGTGCGTCACCCGGCGCAGGGCCACGGCCCCGTCCGCCGGGTCCGTGCCGGCCGGGGCGCCCGTCGCGCGGACGTCGCGGGCCAGGCGCCACGCGCGGGCCAGGAACTTGCCGGCGGCGCCCGGGGCGACGTCGGCCCAGTCCACGTCGTCCTCGGGCGGCGAGGCGAACACCATGGTCAGGCGCACGGCGTCGACGCCGAACTCGTCCAGCTGGTCGCCCAGGTCCACGCCGTTGCCCAGCGACTTGGACATGGCCTTGCCGCCGTTGAGCACCTGGCCCTGGTTGAGCAGGGCGCGGAACGGCTCGGTGAAGGGCACCAGGCCGAGGTCGTGCAGGGCCTTGGTGAAGAAGCGGGCGTACAGCAGGTGCAGGATCGCGTGCTCCACGCCGCCCACGTACTGGTCCACGGGCAGCCAGCGGCGCAGGGCGTCGGGGTCGAAAACGCGGGCGTCGTCGTTCGGGGACGCGTAGCGGAGCATGTACCAGGACGAGTCCACGAACGTGTCCATGGTGTCGGTGTCCCGTCGCGCGGGGCCACCGCACTGCGGGCAGTCCACCTCGACCCACGACGTCGCCGCGGCCAGGGGCGACTGGCCCTTGGGGGCGAGCTGCTCGCCCTTGAGGTCGGTCGGCAGGGTGACCGGCAGCTGGTCCTCCGGCACGAGCACCTCGCCGCAGTCCGGGCAGTGGACCACGGGGATCGGGGTGCCCCAGAAGCGCTGACGGGAGAGCAGCCAGTCGCGCAGGCGGTACGTGGTGGTGCCCCGGCCGGTGCCGCGCTCCTGCACGATCTCGATGGCCCGCGCGATGGCGGCGGTCTTGTCCAGGCCGTCGAGCTCCCCGGAGTTCACCAGGATGCCCTCGCCGGTCGTCGCGACGCCGGAGACCGCCGGGTCCTCCTCGCCGGTGTCCAGCACGGTGCGCACGGGCAGGCCCATGGCGCGGGCGAAGTCGAGGTCGCGCTGGTCGTGGGCCGGCACGGCCATGATGGCGCCCGTGCCGTAGTCGGCCAGCACGTAGTCCGAGGCCCAGATCGGCAGACGCTCACCGGTCAGCGGGTTCACCGCGTGGCGGCCCAGGAACACGCCGCTCTTGGGACGGTCCGTGGCCTGGCGGTCGATGTCCGAGACCTTCTTCAGGTCCTCGCGGTACGCCTCGAGTTCGGCCCGCACGTCGTCGCCGGCGAGCTCGGCGGCCAGCGGGGCGTCGGCGGCGACCACCATGAAGGTCGCGCCGTGCAGCGTGTCCGGCCGGGTGGTGAAGACCGTGACGACGGGGCCGTCCTCGACCTGGAAGTCGACGTGGGCGCCCTCGGAGCGGCCGATCCAGTTGCGCTGCATGGCGAGCACGCGCTCGGGCCAGTGGACGGTGAGCTGGTCCATGTCGTCCAGCAGCGCGTCCGCGTACTCGGTGATGCGGAAGTACCACTGGTTCAGGGTCCGCTTGGTGACCTCGGTGCCGCAGCGCTCGCAGCGGCCGTCCACGACCTGCTCGTTGGCGAGCACCGTCTGGTCCTGGGGGCACCAGTTGACCGGGGAGTCCTTCCGGTACGCCAGGCCCCTGCGGTACAGCTGCTGGAACAGCCACTGGGTCCACCGGTAGTACTCGGGGTCCGAGGTGTGCAGCTCACGGGACCAGTCCACGGCGATGCCGTACCGCTGGAAGGAGCGCTTCTGCGTCTCGATGTTCGCGTAGGTCCACTCGGCCGGGTGGGCGTCGCGCTTGATGGCGGCGTTCTCGGCCGGCAGGCCGAAGGAGTCCCAGCCGATGGGATGCAGCACGTCGAAGCCGCGCTGCATCCAGTGGCGCGCGACGACGTCGCCCATCGCGAACGCCTCGGCGTGCCCCATGTGCAGGTCGCCCGACGGGTACGGGAACATGTCGACCACGGTGCGGGTCTCGGAGCCGTCCTCGCGCGGGGCGAACGTCCCGGCCTGCTCCCAGTACCCGGCCCAGCGGGCCTCCACGTCACGGAACGAGTACTCCGCGTCGGCGGGGATGCTGGGGGTGGCCGGCACGGCGCTGTCGGGGGTCTGGCTCACGGCGGTTCGAGTCCTCACGCAGTCGGGATGGGGCGCCGGCCCTCGGGCGGCGCGGACGGGGCCGGCGGCACGGCCGGCCACCCCATCCTACGGCGACGGCGCCCCGGCCCGGCCGCAGGGCCGCTCCGAGACGCCGTGCCCGGCCGGGCACGCGGTTTCAGGCGGAGTGGCTGCCGCCTGCCGGACGCTCGGGCCCGGCGTCGGGACCGGGGCGCGCCCCTCCGGAGGTGAGCGCGTCGTCCTCCTCGAGCACCTGGGCGACCTCGTCCTCGAGGGCCTCCGTCACCGCGTCCGGGGCCGCCACGGAGTCCCCGACCGCCTCCTGCAGCTGCACTGCGTGCTGGGCCGTGAAGGTCTTCTCCGGATGCTCACGCAGGCGGAGCAGCGCGAGCAGGCGCAGACGCAGCCCCGACTCGGCGGAGATCTGCCGGCGGTGGGTGAGCCACCAGACGAGGAGCACGAGCGCGAGCACGATCCCCAGGTGGCCCAGCGCCGGGTAGACGACGTTCATCAGGTCGCCGAAGCCGACGAAGCTCACCGCGAAGGCCAGCAGCGTGACGCCGGCGAACACGGGCCGGTAGCGGCCCGGGCGGTCGGCCGTGAGGCGGCGTCCCAGCGCGTAGAACATGCCGATCGCGGTGTTGAAGATCATCAGGTAGATCACCACGACCATCGCCCAGCCCAGCCAGGGCGCGATCGAGGCGAACAGCCGCAGCATGGGGACGTCGGCGCGGCCGATCTCGGCGTAGCCGAGGTAGAGCAGCGTGGAGGCCATCAGGAGCAGGGCGGTGTACATCAGGCCACCGGTGAGGCCGCCGAGGAACGCCTCCCGGGGGTGAGTGATGGACCCGCCGATCACGAGGCACATGGACACGGCCATCACGACGACGAGGCCGAAGTAGTTGACCGAGGACAGCCACCACGGGTCCACCGGCGTGGTGGCCTGGACGGCGAGGGACTCGTGGGCGGTGAAGCCGCCGTCGCGGGTGACCAGGACGTGGACGAACCCGGCCACGACCGCGACGACCACCAGGGGCGTGATCAGGGAGATGATCGCGGAGACCTTCTCCACGTCCAGCATGCCCGTCACGAGCACGAGCAGGGTCATCAGGGTGGAGCCCGCCCACGTCGGCCAGCCGAACTGCTGGGCGAGCGTCGAGCCCGCCCCGGCGAGCATGACGACGCCGATCGCGAAGAGCGTCACCGTCACCACGACGTCCAGGATCCGGGCCATCACGGGGTGCGAGACGCTGCGGAAGACGACCTTGTGGTCGGCCGCGAGGAACACGCTGCCCAGCTGGAGGATGACGGCGCCGCCGGCGGTGACGAGCAGGCCGGCCAGTCCCGCGCCCACGACGCCGATCCAGCCGAAGCCCACGAAGTACTGGATGACTTCGGCGCCGGTGGCGAAGCCGGCGCCGACGAGCAGGCCGACGAAGGCGAGGGCGATCTTCAGGGATCTGAGCGCGACGGGGTGCTGCACGCATGGGCCTTTCGTGGGGGACGGGGTGCGCCCGTGCGGGCCCCGGGACCGAGGACGGGCCGGAGTACGGTAGGCACGCGCGCGCCATCGTGGCCAGGACCAGGCGTCGCCGGGTTCCGGGCAGCGTGGCCTCAGGCCCACCCCAAGGCCGCCCTCCCGCTGGCACGCCGCGGTCGCGATCAGGCCGAGCATCTCGGCGGACCCCGTCCCCGCGTCCAGCGGAGACGAGGCGCCACGGCGTCGGCGGTCGAAGGCCTGGCTAGGGTGGGGACGTGCCTGTCCCGACGCCGTCCGCCGCCCCGGGCCCGCCCGTCCGCCTGCGCGATCTGCTGCGCCCGCCCGCGGCGCCCGCCGATCCCCGCGTGCTCACGGGCCACCCGGCCCGGACGCCCCGCCGGCACACCCTGGCCGTCCCGGACCCCGTCAGCGGGATCCGGTCGTCCGTGGCCGTGTGGGAGTACACCCCCGTTCCGGTGGCCGCGCCGGGATCGCCCGGCGCACCCGAGGGGGACGCGGCCGCTGCCCCGCTCGTGTTCGTGCACGGCTTCCGCGGGGACCACCACGGCCTCGCCCTGCTGGCCGACGCGCTCCCGGAGCATCCGATCCACTCGATCGAGCTGCCCGGCTTCGGGGCTTCGGAGCCCTTCCCCCACGCCGAGCACACCGTGGCCCATCACGCGGACGCGGTGGCCACCGTCGTCGCCGCCCTGGGTCTGCGGGCGACCCCCGTGCTGGTCGCGCACTCCTACGGGACGACGGTGGCGGCCGAGCTGGTCGCGCGGGACCCGTCCCGGTGGGGACGGCTGGTCCTGCTCAACCCCATCGCCGAACCCGCGCTGGAGGCGTCGGCGTCCGTGTCGAGTCGGGTGCTGGCGGCCGTCGCCGAGGGGTACTACGAGGTCGCCGCCCGCCTGCCCGAGCGCCCGGCGCGGCTGCTGCTGGGCGCGCCGCCGGTCGTGTGGGTGACCACGCTCGCCATGACCCGCACCAGGGACAGGGATGTCCTCGCGTACACCCATGACCAGCACCGGCGCCACTTCTCGGACTTCGCCTCCGCACGCATGCTCTCCGAGGCGTACCGCGCCTCGAGCACGGGCTCCGTGGCCGACGTCGCCGCCCGCCTCAGCCTGCCGGTGCTGCTGGTCGCGGGGCGGGAGGATCCGCTGGGCTCGGTGCCGGCACAGGAGGCGCTCGCCGCGGCGATCGACGACGCGGGCGGCACGGCGGAGCTGCACGTCCTCGACGGCGTCGGGCATCTGCTGCACTACGAGCGGCCGGCCGCCTGTGCGGCGTTGATCCGCGACTGGCTCCGCCGCGCCGGCCGCTGACGCCGTCATCGCCCCGGCGTCGCCGCGCTCCGGCCCCTCGGGCTGCGGGTCGGTCCGGCCGCCCCCTCAGAGCACCCCGGCCGGGTCGAGCCGCACCCGCACCGGGGCGGTCTCCCGCCGAGCGCTCGCTGCGGACCGGGCGGCGCGCAGGGCGCCGACGGTGGCCTCGGCCGCCGCGTAGGGGAAGATCAGCAGGGCGCGGGAGCGGGTCTCGTCGGCGGGGTCCGGCACCGGCCCAATCCAGGGCAGCCGCGCCGGGCCGCCATCGAGCGGGGCCGAGTGCGGATCCTCGTGGACGTCCTCGTCCGGCCGTTCCCGGCGGGCGGCCTCCACGAGCTCGAGGTACTCCGCGACGGCGGCGGCCTCCCCCGTGACCTCTGCGAGGCGGCCGGCGGGAGGCAGGTGCAGCTCGCGCCGCTCGGCGACCTGGCGCGCGGCGAAGCCGTCGGGGTCCCGTCGGACGAGCGCGTTCACCGCCTCCCCCGCGTCCGCGGTGACCACCACGACGCCCCCGTCGGAGGCGGGGCGGACCAGGCAGGCGGCCGCGAGCCAGCGGGCGAGCACGCGGCCCGGCACGTCGAGGCCCTCGCGCTGGAGCTGGCTGTCCCCGTCGAGCAGCAGGGCGGCCGCGTAGCCGTCGGGCGTCGCCGGCTCGGCCCCCACGGTCGCCACCACCAGGGAGGGCCCGGGCGGCACCGAGCCGAGCATGTGCTGCGCCGAGGAGGCGTGCACGGGCACGCGCGGGAACGCCCGGCCCAGCTCCTCGGCCGTGCGGTCCACGCCGCGGGCGCCGGCCCGCAGCGTCGTGCCGCCGCACTCGGTGCACCGGAAGCCGCGCTCCCGGGTGCCGCACCACCGGCAGGCCACCTCCCCGTGCCGGGCGGCCCGCGCGTCGCGGAAGCCCAGCGGCCCCGCGCAGACGCGGCAGCGGGCGGGCGTGCGGCACCGTTCGCACACGAGGGCGGGGATGAAGCCGGCCCGGGCCACCTGCACGAGCACCGGGCCCGGCCGTGGCCCGAGCAGCGCGGCGCGGGCGGCGGCCCAGGCGGCCTGCGGCAGCCGCGCCCGCTGCGCGAACGGGTCGCGCGCCGTCTCCCAGGCGTCGGCGGTGGAGACGACCCGTGGCCCGAGCTCGCGCTGGGTCGCGCGGGAGGGGCCCAGGTGCAGCAGCCAGCCCGACTCGACGAGCCGTTGCACCGGGACGGACCGGGAGGGCCCGGCGAAGAGCAGCGCCGCGCCGGTCGCGCGGGCCCGCTCCAACACGACCTCTCGGGCGTGGAAGTAGGGCGCGCGGGGTTCTGCCCACGCGTCGTCGCCGTCGTCCCAGAGCACCACCAGCCTCAGGTCGCGCACGGGCGACCACACGGCGGCCCGGGTGCCGGCCACGATGCGCCGGGTGCCGCGCAGCGCGGCCAGGTGGGCGCGGTACCGGGGCGTGTTGCCGTCCTCGGAGCCGATCCGCGCGTAGGCGTCCTCCCCCACGTGCTCGTCGAGGGCGGCGCAGAGCCGGTCGAGGTCGCGGTGGTCGGGCACCAGCAGCAGGACGCCGCCGTCCGAGGCGGCCACCGTGCGCGCCAGAGCGGCCAGCGCGCCCGCCTCGTCCCATTCGAACAGGCGCGAGGGCACGACGGCGGCCGCCCGCGCGGCGTCCCCGGCCAGCACGGCGGACACGAACGCGGTGCCCCCCTCGAGGGACTCCCACACCGTGGGCACGAGGCCCTCCTCCGCCGCGGGAGGCTCCGGGCGCTCGGCGTCCGTGCCGGTCAGCGTCACAGGGTGGTCCGCGGCGGTTTCCGCGTCCTCCGCCAGGGCGGCCTTCTCGACCTGCGCAACGCGCGGGGGCACCGCGGCCCGCAGCACGTCCGTGACGACGCCGGCCTGGCGGCGGGCCACCGCGCGAGCCGTCGCCAGGACCTCCTCCGTCAGCGGCGGGATGGCGGTGAGCACGCCGGTGAGCTCGGTGAGCTGGGCGCCGGTGGCCGGCTCCTGCTCCCGCGAGACGAGCCAGCCCGTCATGGCCCGTCCGCCGAAGCGGACGGACACGCGGGAGCCGGGGACCGCCCGGTCGTCCAGGGCCACGGGCACGAGATAGTCGAACTCGCGGTCCAGGTGCGGCACGGGCGAGTCCAGCAGGACGCGGGCGATCGGCCGCTCCGGCCACCCCTCGGCCCGCTCCGGCAGTCGGGGCGCGTCCTCCGGCTCCGGGAGGGCGAACAGCGTGTCCGTGATGCCCGCCTCCGGATCAGAGGCCGGCGGCAGCGCGCAGCTGCTCGACGCGGTCCGTGCGCTCCCACGTGAAGTCGGCGTCGTCCCGGCCGAAGTGGCCGTTCGCGGCGGTCCGTCGGTAGATGGGCCGCAGGAGGTTCAGCTCCTTCACGATGGCGGCCGGACGCAGGTCGAACACCGCGTTCACGGCCTCGATGATCTTCTCCTCCGGCACCGTGGCCGTCCCGAAGGTGTCCACGTACAGGCCCACGGGCCGGGCCGAGCCGATCGCGTAGGCCACCTGGAACTCGGCGCGCGAGGCGAGGCCGGCGGCCACCACGTTCTTCGCGACCCAGCGGAGCATGTAGGCGGCGGAGCGGTCCACCTTGGACGGGTCCTTGCCGGAGAAGGCGCCGCCGCCGTGCCGGGCCATGCCACCGTAGGTGTCCACGATGATCTTGCGACCGGTGAGGCCGGCGTCGCCCACGGGGCCGCCGATGACGAACTTGCCGCCCGGGTTGATGATGATCCGCATGCCGGAGGTGTCGAGGCCGGAGCGCTCGATGACGGGCCGGATCACGTGCTCCTCCACGTCCGCCCGCAGCTGCTCCTGCGTGACCCACTCGTGATGCTGCGTGGAGACCACCACGGCCTCGACCGTGGTGGGCACGTGGCCGGGCGCGTAGCCGATGGTGACCTGCGTCTTGCCGTCCGGCAGCAGGTACGGCATGGGCGTGTTCTCCGCCCGGCGCACCGCGGTGAGCCGCTCGGAGAGCCGGTGCGCGAGGTAGATGGGCATGGGCATGTACGCCGGGGTCTCGTCCGTGGCGTAGCCGAACATGATGCCCTGGTCCCCCGCGCCCTGCTCGTCCACCTCGTCCGCCGAGCCGTACTCGCGGGCCTCGAGGGACCGGGAGACGCCGGCGAAGATGTCCGAGGACTGCTGGCCGATGGAGATGTTCACGCCGCACTGGGCGCCGTCGAAGCCGTTGGCCGAGGAGTCGTAGCCGATGTCCAGGATGGTCTCGCGCACGATCTTGGGGATCTCCACGTACGCCGAGGTGTTCACCTCGCCGGCCACCTGCACCAGGCCGGTGGTGGTCAGGGTCTCCACGGCCACCTTCGCCGACGGGTCGGCGGCGAGGATCGCGTCCAGGATGGCGTCGGAGATCTGGTCGCAGATCTTGTCGGGGTGGCCCGCCGTGACGGACTCGGAGGTGAAGAGGCGGAGCTCTCCGCCGCCCACCCCCGAATACGGGTCGGCGTGGCGGGCGGGGCTCAGCGAGGCGGCATCGGTCATGCCGCACAGTCTAGGTCAGCGGCCCGACGCGCCGGCGGGGTCGCGACCGGCGAGGTCATCCACGATCGCCTGCACGACGGCGGCCGCCGCCTGGTCCTTGGAGCCCACGGTCTCCACGGCGGGGCGGCCGTCGGCGAACAGGATGGTCACGGCGGTCTCGTCCCGGCCGAACACCTTGTCCGTGCCGACCTCGTTGACCACGAGCATCTCGCAGCCCTTGCGCGCCAGTTTGGCCCGGCCGTACTCGAGCACGGAGGACGTCGCGTCGCCGGTCTCCGCGGCGAAGCCGACGATGAGCGGGGCCATGGGCCCGCCCTCGGAGCGGGTCCGCACGGCCGTGGCGAGCACGTCCGGGGTGCGCTCGAGCACGATGACGGGCGCGCCGCCGTCGTCGCCCTTCTTCATCTTGGCGTCGGAGACCTCGGCCGGTCGGAAGTCCGCAACGGCCGCCGCCATCACGAGGACGTCGGCGTCGGCGGCCTCCGCCAGCACGGCCTCGAGCAGGTCCTGCGTGGACTCCACGGGCACGACGCGCTCGACGCCCTCGGGCGTCGGGACGGACATGGACCCGGCGACGAACCGCACGGTGGCGCCGGCCTCGAGGGCGGCGCGCGCCAGGGCGGCCCCCTGCTTGCCGGAGGAGCGGTTCCCCAGGTAGCGGACCGGGTCCAGCGCCTCGCGGGTGCCCCCGGCCGTGATCACCACGGTGCGACCGGCCAGCGGGCCGGGTGTCGGCTCGGCGTCGGACCCGGAGGCCCGGGGACGGCGCGGGGCGCCCGCGGCCGCGGCGGCCTGCACACGCTCCCAGATCTCGGCGGGCTCGGGCAGCCGCCCGGCGCCGGAGTCGGCCCCGGTGAGCCGGCCCACGGCGGGGTCCACGACCGTGACGCCGCGCTCGCGCAGGAGGGCGACGTTGGCGACCGTGGCGGGGTGGTGCCACATCTCGGTGTGCATGGCGGGGGCCAGGACGACGGGGCACGTGGCGGTGAGCAGCACGTTGCCCAGCAGGTCGGGCGCCATCCCCGCGGCGGTGCGCGCGAGCAGATCGGCGGTGGCCGGCGCGACCACCACGAGGTCCGCACGCCGGCCGAGCCGGACGTGGTTCACCTCGTCGACCGCCTCGAACGTGTCCGTGCGGACCGGGCGACCGGAGAGGGCCTCCCACGTCGCCGCGCCCACGAACTCGAGGGCGTTGGCGGTGGGCACCACGGTCACGCCGTGGCCGGCCTCGGTCATCAGGCGCAGCAGCAGCGCCGCCTTGTAGGCCGCGATGCCGCCGCCGACCCCGAGGACGATCTCCATGACGGGCTCAGGCCTCCGGGGCGTCCTCGGAGGTGCCCTCCTCGGCGCGCACCGTCTCGGCGGCCTCCTCGATGGCGGCGGGATCGCCCATCGGCTGGTGGGCGTCGGCCGACTCGAGGGTGGCGAACGGGTCGTCCTCGCCCGGCAGGGAGAAGTCGCCGAAGTCCTCGGCGGCCAGGTCGGCCTCCGGGGTGGCCTCGACGGCCTCGCGGGACACGAGCAGGTCGGCCTCGATCTCGCGCAGGGCGATGGACAGCGGCTTCTCGTTCAGCTGGGTGTCCACGAGCGGGCCGACGTACTCGAACAGCCCCTCGTGCAGCTGCGAGTAGTAGGCGTTGATCTGCCGGGCCCGCTTGGCGGCGAAGAGCACCAGGGCGTACTTCGAGTCGACCCGCTCCAGCAGGGAGTCGATGGGCGGGTTGACGATGCCTTCGTACTGTTCGGTCACGGGGTCTCCAAAGTCTTCATCTCACTGTCACGTCGGCGCCGGGTGCGGCGTCGGTGCGGCCGGTCCTCAGGCCTCGGTCGGACGGCGCTCGGGGTCCAGCCCCATGAGTCTCACCAGTTCCTCGGCGGCCCGCTCCACGCGGTCGTTCACGACGACGGCGTCGAACTCGGGTTCCGCGGCGAGTTCCAGTCTAGCCGTTTCGAGCCGGCGGCGCTGTTCCTCCGGGCTCTCGGTGCCGCGGCCGAGCAGCCGGGACACGAGTTCCTCCCAGCTCGGCGGCGCCAGGAACACGAAGGTGGCCTCCGGCAGCGCACGGCGGACCTGGCGCGCTCCCTGCAGGTCGATCTCCAGCAGGACGTGGCGGCCCTGCGCCACGGCCTCCATCACGCGGTCGCGCCGCGTGCCGTAGCGGTGGACGCCGTGCACGACGGCCCATTCCAGCATCTCGTCCGCCTCGACGAGGGAGTCGAACTCCTCCGGCGTCGTGAAGTAGTAGTGCACCCCGTCCTCCTCGCCCGGGCGCGCCGGGCGGGTGGTGGCGGAGACGGACAGCCAGGCCTCGGGGTAGTGCTCGCGGACATAGGCCGACACGGTGCCCTTGCCGACGGCGGTGGGGCCGGCCAGGACGGTGACGCCCGGGCCCGGGGGGCGTTCCTGGACGGCGGTGCGGGCCACCGGGACGGCGGGGGCGGGTCCGGGGTCGAACGTGTCGGTCACGCATCCTCCTGGTGGGACGGGCCTCGCAGACCCGTCACCCGGGCCGGCGCCGACCCGCCGGGATGTGGGGGTCACCGGCCAATATAGGCGATCAGCGCCTCGCGCTGACGACGGCCCAGGCCGCCCAGCCGACGCCGCGGCGAGATGCCGCACCCCGCCATCGCCTCCCGGGCCCGGACCTCGCCCACGCCCGGCAGGGCCAGCAGCAGGTCCACGGTCCGCAGACGGGCGACGGCGTCGTCGGCGTCCGCGCGCGCGAAAATGTCGGCCAGGCCGACCTCACCGGCGGCGAAGGCCGCCTTGAGCTCCGCCCGCGCCTGGCGGGCCTGGAGGGCCTTCCTCCGGGCCTCCGCCCTCTCCTGCACACTGAGCTGCCGCAACGCCATGGGTCTGACCTCGATGCCTCTCGTTCCCCACCGGCCCCGTCGTGACCCTTCCATGGTCAAGGACGACGAGCACAGCCGATCGAAAGGGAAGATACCATCCCGTCCACACGGCACGGGCGCGCCGGGAGGACGCGGGCGTCACCGCAGGGCGGCGCGATTCTCCTCGATCGTGTCCACCAGCGAGGCCACCGACGGGCCCGCGCTCAGGATGCCGCGGGACGAGGTCGCCAAGACCTGCGGCCAGGCCGTCCCGAAGTCGGCCCGCATGCCCCGGGCCGTGGCGCCCTGGGCACCGAACCCGGGCGCCAGCAGGGGCCCGCCGAGGGCCGGCAGGTCCAGGCCGAGGCGGTCCGCCTCGGCGGCCACCGTGGCGCCCAAGACGAGTCCCACCGGCCCCCACGCGTCGTCGCCGCGCAGGGCCGCGTTCTCGGCGGCCGCCGCCGCGGCGATGCGCCGGGCGACCGATCCCTCGGCCGACCCCTCGCCCACGTGCTGGACCTCGCGGCCCTCCGGATTGGAGGTCAGCGCGAGGACGAACACGCCGCGGCCGGCCTCGTGGGCGGCGCGGATGGTCGGCACGAGGGTGCCGAAACCCAGGTACGGGCTGAGCGTCACCGCATCCGCGGCCAGGGGCGAGGCGTCGGCGATCCACGCGGCGGCGTAGCCGTCCATGGTGGAGCCGATGTCACCGCGCTTGGCGTCCGCGATCGTGAGCACCCCGGCGTCCCGGGCGGCCGCGAGCAGCCGCTCCAGGGCCGCCAGGCCGGCCGATCCGTGGCGCTCGTACAGCGCCACCTGGGGCTTGATCGCCGCCACGCGGGGCCCCTCGGGACCCACCGCCGCCTCGAGGGCGGTTAGGGAGAACGCCTCGAGGCCCGCCGGGGTGTCGCTCAGGCCCCACTGCCGCAGCAGGCCCGGATGGGGGTCCACGCCGAGGCACAGCGGACCGGCCGTCTCCATGGCGTGGGCCAGCCGCCGCCCGAAGGGGGCGCGGGGCCCCGCGCCGCCCGTCGCCGTCGTGGTCACGCCGCGGCCTCCGGACCGGCGACAGCCTGCTGCAGGCGCGCGTCGTGCTCCTGCAGTGAGGTGACGGACCACTCGTAGGACCGCATGGCCTCGATGGCCTGCAGGCACGCCCCGAACTCGGCCGTGGTCGTGATCACCGGCACGCCGAGCGACGTCGCGGCCGCGCGGATCTCGTAGCCGTCCGTGCGGGCGTCGCCGCCGGAGGGCGTGTTCAGCACGAGATCGACGGTGCCGGCGTGCAGCTGCTCCAGCACGGTGCCCGCGCCGTCCTCGTGCCCGGCGTCGGCGATCTTCGCCACGACCTCCGCGGGGATGCCGTTGCGCCGCAGCACCTCGGCGGTGCCGCCGGTGGAGACCACCTGGAAGCCGAGGTCGACGAGGCGCTTGGCCTGGCCCACGAGGGTGCGCTTGTCCCGGTTCGCGACCGACACGAACACGCGCCCCGAGGTGGGCAGCGGGCCGCCGGCGGCGGACTGGGACTTGGCGAACGCGGTGTCGAAGTGCTTGTCGATGCCCATGACCTCGCCCGTCGAGCGCATCTCCGGGCCCAGCAGCGAGTCGACCACGCGGCCCTCCGCGGTGCGGAAGCGGGTGAACGGCAGCACCGCCTCCTTGACCGCCACGGGCGCGCCGATCGGCAGGGTGCCGCCGTCGTACGCCGTGGGCAGCATGCCGGCCGCGCGCAGGTCGGCGATGCTCTCGCCGACGCCGATCCGCGCGGCCGCCTTGGCCAGCTGGACGCCCGTGGCCTTCGAGACGAACGGCACGGTCCGCGAGGCGCGCGGGTTCGCCTCGATCACGTACAGCACGTCCGAGGCGAGCGCGAACTGGATGTTGATCAGGCCGCGCACGCCGACGCCGGCCGCGATCCGCTCGGTGGCGCGGTGCACGCGCTCGAGCACGTCCGGGCCCAGGGTGACGGGGGGCAGCACGCACGCGGAGTCGCCCGAGTGGATGCCCGCCTCCTCGATGTGCTCCATGACGCCGCCGAGGTACAGCTCGGTGCCGTCGTAGAGGGCGTCGACGTCGATCTCGATCGCGTCCTCGAGGAAGCGGTCCACGAGCATCGGCTGGTCGGGGGTGATCTCCGTCGCGTGCTCCACGTAGTGGGCCAGCGCCTCCTCGGAGTACACGATCTCCATGCCGCGGCCGCCGAGCACGTAGGAGGGGCGCACGAGCACGGGGTAGCCGATCTCGTCCGCCACGCGCTTGGCGTCGTCGAAGGAGACGGCCGTGCCGTTCTTCGGCGCCACCAGGCCCGCGCGCTCGAGCACGAGCGCGAACTCACCGCGGTGCTCGGCCAGGTCGATGGCCGCGGGCGAGGTGCCCAGGATCGGCACGCCGGCGTCGGCGAGCTGCTGGGCCAGCTTGAGCGGGGTCTGGCCGCCGAGCTGCACGAAGACGCCGCGCACGCCGCCGGAGGCCTCCTCTGCCGCGATGACCTCCAGGACGTCCTCGAGCGTGAGCGGCTCGAAGTAGAGGCGATCGGAGATGTCGTAGTCCGTGGATACCGTCTCCGGGTTGCAGTTGACCATCACGGTCTCGTAGCCGGCCTCGCGCAGCGCCATGGTGGCGTGCACGCACGAGTAGTCGAACTCGATGCCCTGGCCGATCCGGTTCGGGCCCGAGCCGAGGATGATCACCGACTCGCCCTCGTGCGGGGCGACCTCGGTCTCGAGGTCGTAGCTGGAGTACCGGTACGGGGTGAAGGCCTCGAACTCGGCGGCACAGGTGTCCACGGTCTTGTAGACGGGGCGCACGCCCAGGGCGTGACGCACGCCGCGCACGACCGCGGCGTCCATGTGCCGCAGCGAGCCGATCTGGGCGTCGGAGAACCCGTGCCGCTTGGCGCGGCGCAGCAGGGCCTCGTCGAGGACCTCGGCGTCGCGGATCTCGTCCGCGACCTCGTTGATGAGCACGAACTGGTCCAGGAACCACGGGTCGATCGCGGTGGCCTCGAAGGCCTCCTCGATCGTGGCGCCGGCGTAGAGCGCCTGCTGGGTCTGGGAGAGCCGGTCGGCGGTGGCCGTGCTCGCCGCCGCGAGCAGGGCCTGCGGGTCGGCGTCCTGCGGGAACGCGAGCTCCGAGCCCTTCTGCTCGAGCGAGCGCAGGGCCTTCTGCAGGGCCTCCGTGAAGTTGCGGCCGATGGCCATGGCCTCGCCGACCGACTTCATGGTGGTGGTCAGCGTGGGATCCGCCGCCGGGAACTTCTCGAACGCGAAGCGCGGGACCTTCACGACCACGTAGTCCAGGACCGGCTCGAAGGACGCCGGGGTCTTCTGGGTGATGTCGTTGGGGATCTCGTCCATCGTGTAGCCCAGGGCCAGCTTGGTGGCGATCTTGGCGATCGCGAAGCCGGTGGCCTTCGAGGCCAGCGCCGAGGAGCGGGAGACGCGCGGGTTCATCTCGATGACGACGACGCGCCCGTCCACGGGGTTCACCGCGAACTGGATGTTGCAGCCGCCGGTGTCCACGCCGACCTCGCGGATGACGTTGATCGAGATGTCCCGCAGCTTCTGGTACTCGCGGTCCGTCAGCGTCATGGCCGGGGCCACGGTGATGGAGTCGCCGGTGTGCACGCCCACGGGGTCCACGTTCTCGATGGAGCAGACGACGACGACGTTGTCGTTCTTGTCCCGCATCATCTCCAGCTCGTACTCCTTCCAGCCGAGGATGGACTCCTCGAGCAGGACCTCGGAGGTCGGGCTGTACTGCAGGCCGGCGCCGCAGATGCGGTACAGGTCGGCCTCGTCGTAGGCCATGCCGGAGCCGAGGCCGCCCATCGTGAACGAGGGGCGCACCACCACGGGGTACTTCAGGTCCTCGACGGCGGCCAGGGCCTCCTCCATCGTGTGCACGATGTGGGACCGGGCGGATTCGCCGCCGGCACGCTCCACGACGCCCTTGAACAGCTCGCGGTTCTCGCCGAGCTCGATGGCCTCGATGTTCGCGCCGATCAGCTCGACGCCGAAGCGCTCGAGCACCCCGTCCTTGTCGAGGGCGATGGCGGTGTTCAGCGCCGTCTGGCCGCCCAGGGTGGGCAGCAGGGCGTCCGGGCGCTCCTTCTCGATGATCTTGGCGACCACGGCCGGGGTGATGGGCTCGACGTAGGTGGCGTCGGCCAGCTCCGGATCGGTCATGATCGTGGCCGGGTTGGAGTTGACGAGGACGACGCGGACGCCCTCCTCCTTGAGGACGCGGATGGCCTGGGTGCCGGAGTAGTCGAACTCGGCGGCCTGGCCGATCACGATGGGGCCGGAGCCGATGACCAGGACGGACTTCAGGTCGGTGCGCTTGGGCATGGATCAGGCTCCTTCGGTGGCGGGGGTGGTGGCGGTGCGGTGCTCGGTGAGCAGCTGCACGAAGCGGTCGAACAGGTCGAGGGTGTCGTTGGGGCCGGCCGCGGACTCCGGGTGGAACTGCACGGAGAAGGCGGGCCGGTCGAGCAGGCGCAGGCCCTCGACGACCTGGTCGTTCAGGGACCAGTGGGAGACCTCGACGCGGCCGAAGCGCGACTCCGGCGCCTCGATCGGCTCGCCGAGGGGGGCGTCCACGGCGAAGCCGTGGTTCT
The DNA here is from genome assembly GCF_006704135.1 of Micrococcus sp. R8502A1. Classification (NCBI taxonomy): domain Bacteria; kingdom Bacillati; phylum Actinomycetota; class Actinomycetes; order Micrococcales; family Micrococcaceae; genus Micrococcus; species Micrococcus sp. R8502A1. The sequence continues at coordinate 26,135 of NZ_VIGS01000007.1, read as the reverse complement.
GGGAGGTGATGGCCACGCGGCCCGTGGCCTTGACCAGCACCGGCTGGTTCGGGCCGCGGTGGCCGAACTTCAGCTTGTAGGTGTCGAAGCCGAGCGCGCGGCCGAAGATCTGGTTGCCGAAGCAGATGCCGAAGAACGGCAGGCCGGCGTCGAGGACCTCGCGCAGCAGCTCCACCTGGGCGTCTGCCGTGGCCGGGTCGCCGGGGCCGTTGGACAGGAAGACGCCGTCCGGGTCCACGGCGCGGATGCCGGCCAGGTCCGTGGCCGCGGGCAGCACGTGCACGCGGATGCCGCGGGAGGCCAGGTGCCGCGGCGTGGCGGCCTTGATGCCGAGGTCGAGGGCGGCGATCTCGGCGATCGGCTCGCCCTCCCAGCCGTGCTCGGCCGGCTCGATGACGTACGGCTCCTCCGTGGTGACGGACTCCGCGAGGCGGGCGCCGGCCATCGACGGCTGGGCGCGCACCTCCGCCAGCAGCTCGGCCTCGGGGCGGGCGGCGTGCTCGCCGGAGAACACGCCGGCGCGCATCGAGCCCTCGGTGCGCAGGCGGCGGGTGACGGCACGGGTGTCGACCTCGCGGATCCCGACGACGCCGAACGCCTCGAGCTCCTCGTCGAGGGTGCGCTCGGCGCGCCAGTTGGACGGACGCCGGGCCGCGTCGCGGACCACGTAGCCGGCGGCGAAGATCGCCCGCGACTCCCGGTCGGCGTCGTTGACCCCGGTGTTGCCGATGTGCGGGGAGGTCTGCACGATGATCTGCCCCGCGTAGGACGGGTCGGTGAGGGTCTCCTGGTAGCCGGTCATGCCCGTGGTGAACACGGCCTCGCCCAGGGTGCGGCCGCGGGCGCCGTAGGCCCGGCCGCGGTGGACGGTGCCGTCCTCGAGGACGAGCAGGGCCAGGTCGTCGGTGGGGGTGCTCATCGGGGGTCTCCTTCTCCTGCGCGGCCGGCCGGGTCGGCCGGGGCGGGGTCGATGATGGTCTGCAGGGCGGCGAGGAGCCGGTCGCGGTCCTCGGGGCGGTCGGGGCGGAAGGCGGAGGTGAGTTCGACGTCGCCGAGGCGCCAGCCCCAGGCGACGAGCCCGCCCGGCTCGACGAACTTGCCGGCGATCCCCGCGGACAGGCCGGCCTCGACGAGGTCGTCCGCGGGGATGAACAGGTTGGCGGCCCCGGGGCGGAGCACGAGCAGGCCGCGGTGGGCGCCGGCGTCGTGGACCTCGAGGACCGCGCGCGAGCGCAGGCCCAGGCCGTGCACCGCCACGCGGTCCAGCCGGTCCTCGCTGCGCACCGTGCCCACGTGCATGCCCTCCGCGGACAGCGTCGGCTCGGCGTCGTAGAGGGCCGTCGGCACGGGGGCCGGGGCCGGGATCCCGGCCTGCGCCCGGCGGCGGGCCCGCCACCCGAGGGCCAGCAGGCCGAGCAGCACGAGGACGACGGCCAGGGTGCCCAGGGTCACCGGCAGCCACACGTCCGCGTAGTCCTTCGTCGGGGTCCGCGGCGGGACGGGTCGGGCCGCCAGGGCGGCGGCCAGGGGGGTGATGCTCACGCGCGCTCCCCCGTCTCCGTCAGGGCCGGGTGGCGGTACGGCCGGGCGGGGGCGCCGTCGGCGACGACGCGGGCACCGCGATAGACCGTGTGGCGCACCGCGCCCGGCAGCTCCATGCCCCGGTACGGGCTGTTGCGGGACTTGGTCAGGTGCTGCTCGGGGTCCACGGTGCGGCGGGCCTGCGCGTCCACGAGCACGAGGTTGGCCACCGCGCCGACGCGCGGGACGCCGCGCTCGTCGGCCTGGCCCTGGTCGGTCAGGCCGGCGATCCGGGCCGGCGCCGTGGACATCACGCGGGCGACGCCGGCCCAGTCCATCAGGCCGGTGTCCACCATCGCCTGCTGCACCACGGACAGGGCGGTCTCGAGGCCCGTCATGCCCATCGCCGCGACCGTCCACTCGCACTGCTTGGTCTCGGCGGTGTGCGGGGCGTGGTCGGTGCCCACGGTGTCGATGGTGCCGTCGGCCAGGCCGGCGCGCAGGGCCAGGACGTCGGACTCGCGGCGCAGCGGCGGGTTGACCTTGAACACGGGGTCGTAGGATCGGACGAGCTCCTCGGTGAGCAACAGGTGGTGCGGGGTGACCTCGGCGGTCACGGCCACGCCCTGGGCCTTGGCCCAGCGGATTAGCTCGACGGAGCCGGCCGTGGAGACGTGGCACACGTGCAGGCGGGAGTCCACGTGCTGGGCCAGCAGCACGTCACGGGCGATGACGGCCTCTTCCGCCACGGCGGGCCAGCCGGCCAGGCCGAGGACGCCGGAGAGCTCGGACTCGTTCATCTGGGCGCCGGCGGTGAGGTTGGGCTCCTGCGCGTGCTGGGCCACGAAGCCGCCGAAGGACTTCACGTACTCGAGGGCCCGGCGCATCAGCACGGCGTCGTGGACGCACATGCCGTCGTCGGAGAACATCCGCACGCGGGCCTGCGAGTCGGCCATCGCGCCGAGGTCGGCCAGGGCCTCGCCGGCCAGGCCCACGGTCACCGCGCCCACGGGGTGCACATCGCACCAGCCCGCGTCCCGGCCCAGCCGCCACACCTGCTCCACCACGCCGGCGGTGTCGGCCGTCGGCGTCGAGTTGGCCATCGCGTGGACCGAGGTGAAGCCGCCCATCGCGGCGGCGCGGGTGCCGGTCTCGACCGTCTCCGCGTCCTCCTTGCCGGGCTGGCGCAGATGGGTGTGCAGGTCGACGAGCCCGGGCAGCAGCACCAGGCCGGCGCAGTCGACCTCCTCGGGGGCCGGGTCGAGGCCGGCGGCGTGGGTCGCGGCGTCCGGGCCGAGGGCGGCGATCCGGCCCTCGGCGACGAGCACGTCGGCGGTCTCGCCCGTGGTCAGGCGCGCGCTGCGCAGCAGCAGGGGGGCGGGGCTGGGGGCGCTCACGGGCGGACCTCCTGGTCGTGGTTGAGGACGAGGTGCAGGACCGCCATGCGGACGGACACGCCGTTGGCGACCTGCTCGAGGGCGGTGTTGCGGGGCGAGTCCGCCGCCGCCGGGCTGATCTCCAGGCCGCGGTTCATCGGGCCGGGGTGCATGACCACGGGCTCGTCGAGCAGGGCGCCGCGGCCGGCGGTGAGGCGGGCGAAGCGGTCGTCGGTCAGCCCCCAGGTCCGGGTGTACTCCCCCGCGGACGGGAAGAAGGCGCCGCCCATCCGCTCGGCCTGGACGCGGAGCATCATGACGGCGTCGGGGCCGGCGTCGAGGGCCTCGTCCAGCGAGTAGGTGACCTGGCACGGCCACGCGGCCACGCCCACGGGCAGCAGGGTGGGCGGGGCGGCCAGGGTGACCTGGGCGCCCAGCGTGCTGAGCAGCCACACGTTGGACCGGGCCACGCGCGAGTGCAGGATGTCCCCCACGATCACCACGCGCATGCCGGTCAGGTCCTGGCCGACCAGGTCCTCTCCCGTCGCCGCGGCGAGGCGCCGGCGCAGGGTGAAGGCGTCCAGGAGGGCCTGGGTGGGGTGCTCGTGGGTGCCGTCGCCGGCGTTCACGACGGCGGAGCGCACCCAGCCGGAGTCGGCCAGCTGGCGGGCCGCGCCCGAGGACCAGTGGCGCATCACGATGGCGTCCGCGCCGATGGCCTCGAGCGTCTGGACGGTGTCCTTGAGCGACTCCCCCTTGGAGACGGACGATCCCTTCGCGGAGAAGTTGATCACGTCCGCGGAGAGCCGCTTGGCGGCGGCCTCGAAGGAGATGCGGGTGCGGGTGGAGTCCTCGAGGAAGAGGTTCACCACGGTGCGGCCGCGCAGGGCGGGCAGCTTCTTGACCTCGCGCTGGTTGACGGCGGCCATCTCCTCGGCGGTGTCGAGGACGGCGAGGGCGTCGGCGCGGGAGAGGTCGGCGGTGGACAGCAGGTGGCGCACGGCTCAGCCCTCCCGGGTCGCGACGCGGTCGACGATGCTCACGGCGTCCTCGGTGACCTCGCCGGTGCCCTCGGGGCCGTCGACCTCCATGAGCCGGACCTGAACGCGCTCGGCGGTGGAGGTCGGCAGGTTCTTGCCCACGAAGTCGGCCCGGACGGGCAGCTCGCGGTGCCCGCGGTCCACGAGGACGGCCAGGCGCACGGCGGCGGGGCGGCCCAGGTCGGCGATCGCGTCGAGGGCGGCCCGGACGGTGCGGCCGGAGAAGAGGACGTCGTCCACGAGCACGACGACGGCGCCGTCGAGGGGGACCTCGGGCAGGCGGGTGGGCATCGGGGTGCGGGCCGTGCCGCGGCGGAGGTCGTCGCGGTAGAGCGTCACGTCCACCTCGCCGACGGCGGCGGTGGGGTCGAAGGCCGGCTCGATGCGGGCCAGCAGGGCGCCGAGCCGCCGGGCCAGGGGCGCCCCGCGGCGCGGGATCCCCATCAGGACGAGACCCTCGGCACCCTTGTTGGACTCGAGGATCTCGTGGGCGATCCGGGTCAGCGCCCGGTCGATCTCGGACGCGGACAGCACGGTCCGGGCAGCACGAGGTGCGGCGGGATCAGTTCCCATGCCGGCGCCTCCTTCCCCGCCTCACAGGACGGCTCTTAAAGGATGCGTGGTTCGTCCCCGGGCGCCTGTGGGCCCCCGTGCGGGACGTCGCCGACTCTACCAGCGAGGCCCGCCCCACGGCGCGGATGACGCGGTGCGGGACGGGCCTCGTGACGGAGCTCTCGGCGGCTCAGGCGAGCAGTGTCGACTTGACCTGCTGCAGGCGGCCGAGCAGACCGTTGACGAACTCGGGCGAGTCGTCCGTGGACAGCTGGGCGGCCAGGGCGACGGCCTCGGAGATGGCGACGGCGTCCGGCACGTCGTCCTGGAACAGCAGCTCCCAGGCCCCCACGCGCAGGATCGCCCGGTCGACGGCGGGCATGCGGTCCAGGGACCAGCCGCGGGAGTAGGAGCTCAGGGCCTCGTCGAGCCGCTCCTGGTCCGCGATGACGCCCTCCACGAGCCGCTGGGTGTAGGCGTTCACCTGCAGGTCGGTGCTCTCGCGTCGGGTGCGGATGCCCTCCAGCGCGGTGGAGCCGCGCTGCTCGGCCTCGAACAGGATCTCCACCGCACGCTGCCGGGAGCGGCTGCGCGCCGTGGCCCCCCGCTTGGCAGCGGAGCCGGCGGAGGCCCGCTCAGTCATTGACGCGGCCGAGGTAGTCGCCGGTGCGGGTGTCGACCTTGACGCGGGTGCCCTGCTCCACGAAGAGCGGCACCTGGATCTCGGCGCCGGTCTCCACGGTGGCGGGCTTGGTGCCGGCGGACGAGCGGTCCCCCTGCAGGCCCGGCTCGGTGTAGGTGATCTCCAGGACCACGGACGCCGGCATCTCGAGGTACAGCGGCGTTCCCTCGTGCAGGGCGATGACCACCTGGGTGTTCTCGAGCATGTACTTCGCGGCGTCGCCGACCACGGCCCCGGGCACGGTGATCTGGTCGTAGTCCTTGACGTCCATGAACACGTAGTCCGCGCCGTCCTGGTAGAGGTACTGGTAGTCGGAGCGGTCCACGGTGGCGAACTCGACCTTGGCGCCGGCGTTGAAGGTCTTGTCCACGACCTTGCCCGTGGTGATGTTCTTCATCTTGGTGCGGACGAACGCGCCGCCCTTGCCCGGCTTGACGTGCTGGAACTCGGTGACGTTCCAGAGCTGGCCCTCCAGCTTCAGGACGGCGCCGTTCTTGATGTCGTTGCTCGTTGCCACGTGTGTGTGCTCCCGATCGGTCTCGCGGACCGTCACGGGTCCGCCTGCAGTGGGTGGGGTCTTGGATGTGCGCGGGCCAGTCTACGGGAGGCCCCGCGCGGGGCCGGGGTCAGCGGCGGCTCACTCCGCGATCTCCTGGTACGCCGCGAAGAGCAGGGACGCGTCCGGGATGTCCACGGTGGTGGGCTGCGCGAGCCCGTCCAGCAGGACGAAGCGCAGCTGGTCGCCGCGGTTCTTCTTGTCCCGGCGGATGCCCTCGAGCAGGGTCTGCCACCGGTCCCCGCGGTAGGAGACGGGCAGGCCCAGGGCCGTCAGCACCGACCAGTGGCGGTCCGCGGTGGCGTCGTCGAGCCGGCCGAGGGAGCGGGCCAGCTCCGCCGCGAAGACCAGGCCCACGGACACCGCGGCGCCGTGGCGCCACTGGTAGCGCTCGGCGAGCTCGATCGCGTGCCCCATCGTGTGGCCGTAGTTCAGTGCCTCGCGGGCCCCCGACTCGCGGGGGTCGCGGGAGACGACGTCCGCCTTCACCCGGATCGAGCGCTCGATCAGCTCGCGCAGCCGCGCGGAGTGCGGGTTCTGGGCCTGGGCCGGGTCCTCCTCGATGAGGTCGAGGATCGCGGGGTCGGCGATGAAGCCGCACTTCACGACCTCGGCCAGGCCGGAGATCAGCTCGTTGGCCGGCAGGGTGAGCAGCGTGTCCAGGTCGGCCAGCACGCCGGCCGGATTGTGGAACGCCCCCACCAGGTTCTTGCCCTCGGCGGTGTTGATGCCGGTCTTGCCGCCCACCGCCGCGTCCACCATGCCCAGCAGGGTGGTGGGCATGTGCACGACGCGGACGCCGCGCAGCCACGTGGCCGCCACGAAGCCGGCCAGGTCGGACACGGCGCCGCCGCCCACGGAGACGATCGCGTCCGACCGGGTGAAGTCGTTCTGGCCGAGCACCTGCCAGCAGAACCCGGCCACCTGCAGGTGCTTGCCCTCCTCGGCGTCCGGGATCTCGGCGGTCAGTGCGGTCAGGCCCACGGCCTCGAGGTCGTTCTTGACGACGTCGCCGGTGGCCCGGAGGGCGCGCGGATGGATGACCAGCACGCGTCGGACGGTCGGGCCGAGCATGTCCGGCAGGCGCGCGAGCAGGCCCCGGCCCACCACCACGTCGTAGCCGCCGTGCACGGCCGCCTCGTGGCCGCCGGCCACGGGGATGACCGTCACGTCCTCGGGTGCGGCCGGAGCGGCCGCGGGCGCCGCCCCCGGGGTCTCCTGCTCGGTGATGTCCGGCTCACGGTCGGTCATGGGTGTGACTCACTCCTTCGGGGGCGGTGGGCGTCCCCCACGATACGCCAGGCCGCCTCGGCGGCCGTCAGGCCTGTGGTGTCGAGCACGAGGTCGGCGACCTCGCGGTACAGCCCCTCGCGTTCGGCGAGGATGCGCCGCCAGGTCCCGGCGGGGTCTCCGGCCAGGACGGGGCGGCCCGCGCCGCCGCCCACGCGGCGCAGCGCCTCCTCCTCTCCGACAGCGAGGTAGACGACGTCGGAGTCCGGCCCGGCCAGCGCGCGGCGGGTGCCCGGATGCAGGACGGCGCCGCCGCCGCACGAGAGGACGCACGGGGCGGGTCGGCCGAGCACATGGCCGATGACGCGCGCCTCCTCCGCCCGGAACGCGGCCTCGCCGTGCTCGGCGAAGAACTCCGGGATCGGGCCGTGCACCTGGGCGAACAGCTCGTCGGAGTCCACGAAGGGCAGCCCGGTCACGGCGGCCACGGCCCGGCCGACCGTCGTCTTCCCGGCCCCCATCGGGCCGACGAGGACGATCCGGCGGGCCGGGCGCGTGTCCGGGTCCTCGTCGGCCGCGGCGGCCACCGTGGCCGCGGCCGTCAGGCGCGCCTCGAGGGCACCGGTCATGCCCTCCCACGGGCACACGGTGACGGGCCCGGGGACGGGACGCGTGCTCGAGTCCGGTCCCGGGGCCGGCGCGGTCCCGGGGGTGTCGGTCACGGCAGGGGGTCGCCCATCGGGCCGTCCGCCACGACGTCGGCGCCCGGCTCCGGCAGGGCGGGGACCGCGGCCTGGAACGCCTCGAGGTTGCGGCGCGTCTCGGCCACGGAGTCGCCGCCGAACTTCTCGAGCATCGCGTCGGCCAGGACGAGGGCGACCATGGCCTCGGCGACAATGCCCGCGGCGGGCACGGCCGCCACGTCGGAGCGCTGATGGTGGGCCGTGGTCTCCGCGCCCGTGGCGACGTCGACCGTGGGCAGCGCGCGCGGCACCGTGGCGATCGGCTTCATCGCGGCGCTCACGCGCAGCAGCTCGCCCGTCGACATGCCGGCCTCGATGCCGCCGGCCCGGTCGCTCGTGCGCCGGGGGCGACCGTCCGCGCCGCGGGCGATCCCGTCGTGGGCGGCGGAGCCGCGTCGGGCGGCCATGGCGAACCCGTCGCCGACCTGCACGCCCTTGATCGCCTGGATGCCCATGAGCGCCCCCGCCAGCCGCGCATCGAGGCGGCGGTCCCAGTGCACGTGGGAGCCCAGGCCGATCGGCACGCCGTACGCCAGCACCTCCACGACGCCGCCGAGGGTCTCCCCGGCGTGGTGGGCGTCGTCGACCTCGGCGACCATCGCCGCCGAGGTCTGCGGGTCGAGGCAGCGGACCGGGTCGGCGTCGAGGCGGGCCTCGTCCTCGGGGACGGGGAACGGGTGGCCCTCCGGCAGGGCGGCCTCCCCGAAGGCCACGGTGTGGGAGACGATCCGCACGCCGAGCTCGCCGAGGAAGGCGCGGGCGACGGTGCCCAGGGCCACACGGGCGGCGGTCTCACGGGCGGAGGCGCGCTCGAGGAGGGGGCGGGCCTCGTCGAAGCCGTACTTCTGCATGCCGGTCAGGTCGGCGTGGCCGGGCCGCGGGCGGGTGAGCGCCGCGTTGCGGGCCAGACCGTCGAGCTCCTCCGCGGGGACGGGATCGGCGGCCATCACCTTCTCCCACTTGGGCCATTCCGTGTTGCCCACCTGGATCGCCACGGGCGAGCCGAGGGTGCGGCCGTGGCGGACGCCGCCGAGGATCGTCACCGCGTCCTGCTCGAACTTCATGCGGGCGCCGCGCCCGTACCCCAGGCGGCGGCGCGCGAGCGCGTCCTGCACGTCCTGCGTCGTGACCGGGATCCCGGCCGGCAGTCCCTCAACGATTCCTGTGAGCGCGGGGCCGTGAGACTCCCCCGCTGTCAACCAGCGCACCATGGCGTGCAGTCTCTCACGCACGGGGCACCGCGCCGCCACGTGTGACCGGACGGGACGCACCGGATCCGGCGTTCGACGCTCAGCCGGCGGCCGGTCCCAGGGCGTCCGCCGCGGCGCGCGTCACCGCCGCCCAGTCCGGCTCGGGCATCCCGGCCGCGGCGCGGGGCCGGGCCGTGAACAGCCGGACCTGCTCGATGCCCTGGTGCAGCAGCATGGACAGCCCGGACGCCACCGGACCGACCTCCCGGGACCAGGCGGACGCCAGCACGGAGGGCCACGGGTCGTAGGCCGCGTCCAGCAGGGGCGGCAGGGCGGCGCCAGCCGGCACGTGTGCGGCCAGGGCGTCCGCGGCGCGCGGCGGCAGGGTGGCGACGACGGCACGCAGCCCCGGTGCCCGCCGGAGCAGATCCGGCTGGCCGAGGGTTGCCCAGCGCAGCCCGAGCGCGTCGGCCAGGGCCGTCACCTCGGCGGCGCGGGCGGCGTCGCGGACGCCGAAGAGCACCGCGTCCGCCCCGAGCGTGGCGGCGGCGAGGACGGCCGCCGTCGCGGTCCCCCCGTTCCCGAGGACGCCGACGGTCCCGCCCCGGGCGGCACGGTCGAGGCCGGCCGCGGCGAGGGCGCCGAGGATGCCGTCCACGTCCGTGTTCTCGGCGTGGACGACCCCGGGGGCGGAGGGGTGGTCGCGCACGAGGGTGTTCGCGGTGCCCAGGAGGCGGACGCGGTCGCTGACGTGCCCGGCGGCGGCGACGACCGCCCGCTTCAGCGGCATGGTGACGGAGCAGCCGAGCCAGTCCTGCCCGCGGGCCGCGGCCGCGCCGCCGTCGGCCGTGCCCGGGGCGCCGAGGTGTTCGGCCGCGAAGGCGAGCACCTCGTCCTCGCCCAGGTCACGGCGGCCGTAGTCGACGTCGAGGCCGAGGACCCGGTAGGCGGCCGCGTGCAGCACCGGGGAGAGCGAGTGGGCGATCGGCCGGCCCAGGACCGCCGCGCGCAGCACGGGGCGCATCAGCACACCCCCGGGTTGGACGCGCAGTAGCGCTGCAGGGTGCGCACGTGCTGCTGGTGCTCCTCATAGGTGCGGGAGAACTCGGTGTGGCCGGTGCCGATGTCCGTGGTCACCCAGTAGTAGGCGTCCGTCTCGGCCGGGTCGAGGGCGGCCTCGACGGCCGCGTCGGAGGGCATGCCGATCGGACCCGGCGGCAGGCCCGGGTGCACGTACGTGTTGTAGGGGTTCGAGGCGTCCTGCCGCTGGCCCGAGGTGAAGCTGAGGCTGCGCACTCCGAGGCCGTACGTGACGGTGGCGTCGATCTGCAGGAGCCCGTGCGTCTCGGTGTTGTCCGGGGCGAGGCGGTTCTCGATGGCGCCGGCGACCTGCCGGTAGTCCTGGGGCAGGGCCTCCGCCTCGAGGATGGAGGCGATCGTGAGCACGCGCTGCTGCTCGGCCGGGTCGCGGACGTCGAGGGCCTCGAGCTCGGTGAGGGTGGGCCGGACCAGGGCGTCGAGCACCTGCCCGGCGGTGGCGTCGACGGGGAGGCGGTACTCCCCGGCGTCGAGCCAGCCCTCGAGCGTGCCCGCCTCCCCGGGGACGCCGTAGCGGGTCGGGTCCTGGGCGGCGGCCTCGAGCTCCTCGCGGGGCAGCCCCGTGGCCTCGGCGACGGCGTCCAGCACCTCGGTGAGTCGCCGCCCGCGCTCCACGAGCACGTAGTGCACGGCCCCGTCCGTGGCACCCTGGAGCACCGCGAGGGCCTCGGCCGCGGGCATCCGCTCGCGCAGCACGAAGTCCCCCGAACGGACGAGACCGCTGCCCGTGTCCCGGGCAGCGCGCTCGAAAGCACGGGCTGAGCCCACGATGCCGGCCCGGTCCAGGCGGGCCGCCACGGAGCCCAGGTCCTCGCCCGGCTCCACCGAGAACGTCACCTCGTCGCCCTCGACGGCCGTGTGGTCGGGGCCGCTCAGGAAGCCGCGCACGATCAGCCCGACCACGACGGCGAACGCCACCAGCACCGTGCCCAGCACCAGCGCGGTCCGCCGCCGGCCGGCGCCGCGGTCGACCCGCGAGGCCGGGTGGGACCCGGTGCCCCGGCGGCGCAGGAGCATGCGAGGCCGGCGTGGGCCGGCCGCGCCGGCCGGCTGGGACGGGGCGCCGACGTCGGCCTCGTCCGCCTCGTCGTGGGCGAAGCCGAACACGTCGAGGTCGTCGTGGACGTCGGCCTCGTCGTCGAGCAGATCGTCCCAGTGGTCCTCACGCCGAGCGTGCTGGTGGTCGCCGGTCACCGGATCGGCTCCCGGTCCTGGCCGGCCCAGCGCCCGGTGCGGCGCTGCTCGTCCACGGCGGCCTGCAGGATCGCGACGGCGGCCGCCTGGTCGATCACGCCGCGGCTGTCCTTGACGGACCGGCCCGCGGCCCGCAGTCCGGCCTGCGCGGAGACCGTGCTGAGCCGCTCGTCGACGAGCCGGACCGGCACGGGGTGGCCCGCCTCGACCAGGGCGGCGGCGACGGCGTCCGCGTAGTCGAGGGCGTCCTGCGTGGACGGCGTGTGCTCGCCCCGCAGATTCACCGGCAGACCGACGTACACGGCGACGACGTCGAGCTCGCGTGCGTGGGCGACGAGCTCGTCCACGTCACGACGTCGACGCGCATCCCGCCGCAGGGTGGCCACGGGGGTGGCGATCAGGCCGTCGGGGTCGGCCGACGCGACGCCCACGCGGGCACGGCCGACGTCGACGCCGAGGGTGCGCCCCCGACGCACGGCGTCGCTCACCACGGCGGCCCCGTCCTGACCTTCGCTCACGTCCGCCTCAGGCCGCGCGCACCGCAGCGACGACGGCGTCGAGCGCGTCCCCGACGCGCGTGACGTCCTGGCCGCCGCCCTGGGCGACGTCGTCCTTGCCTCCGCCCCCGCCGCCGAGCACGCCGGTGGCGGTCTTGACCATGGCGCCCGCCTTGAGGCCGGCCGCGCGGGCGGCCTCGTTGGTCGCCACGACCACGAGGGGCCGGCCCTTGGCCTCGGCCGTGAGGGCCACGAGCACGGGCGTGCCCGCCGCGTTGCCGCCGGCCGACTCGATCCGGGCGCGCAGGTCCAGCACGAGGGAACGCAGCTGGTCCCCGGCCACGTCGCCGGCGTGGTGCGCCAGCACCCGCACCGACGTCCCGGCGGACGTCGTGACGTCCTGGGCCTGCCCGGCGAGCTGCCCGGCCTGGGCCTGCAGCGCCTGGGCCCGCAGCTCCGCGACCTGCTTCTCGGCCGCCTTGAGCCGGTCCAGGGTGGCGCCGATGCGGTCCTTGAGCTCCTCGGCCGGGGCCTTGAACATCTCCGAGAGCTCGGAGACGAGGGTGCGCTCCGCGGCGAGGTGGCGGAACGAGTCCAGGCCGACGAGCGCCTCGACGCGGCGGTTGCCCGAGCCCACGGACTGCTCGCCGAGCAGGGTCAGCGAGCCGATCTGCGCGGTGCGGCCCACGTGGGTGCCGCCGCACAGCTCGCGGGACCAGGCGCCGTCGATCTCCACGACGCGCACCCGGTCGCCGTACTTCTCGCCGAACAGGCTCATCGCGCCGAGTGCGCGCGCCTCCTCGAGGCTCATCTCCTGGGTGAGCACGGCGTGGTCGTCGCGGATGGCGATGTTCACCACGTCCTCGACCTCGGAGCGGGCCCCGGCCGAGAGCGCCTCGGCCCAGCGGAAGTCGAAGCGCAGGTAGCCCTCCTTGTTGAAGGAGCCGGACTGGGTGGCCTCGGGGCCGAGGATCTGGTGCAGTGCGGCGTGCACCAGGTGGGTGCCGGAGTGGGCCTTCTCGCCGTCGAGGCGGCGCTGCAGGTCGATCGCGCCGAGGGCCTGCGCGCCGGCGGCGACCTCGCCGTCGAGGACCTTGACCCTGTGCACGGACAGCCCCTTCACGGGGGCCTGCACGTCGAGCACCTCGAGGCGGAAGCCGTCGCCGGTGATCAGGCCGGTGTCCGCGGCCTGGCCGCCGGACTCCGCGTAGAACGGCGTGGCGTCCAGGACGAGCTCGAGCTCCGTGCCGGCGCCGGCGGACGCGACCTCCTCGCCGTTCTGCAGCAGGCCGCGCACCACGGACTCGGTGGTGTGCTCGGTGTAGCCGGTGAAGTGGGTCTGGCCCTCGGCGCGCAGGCGCTGGTACACGGCGGTGTCCGTGTGGCCGGCCTTCTTGGCCTTGGCGTCCGCGCGGGCGCGGTCGCGCTGCTCGGCCATGAGGGCGCGGAACCCGGCCTCGTCCACGGCGACGCCGGCCTCCTCCGCGATCTCCAGCGTCAGCTCGATCGGGAAGCCGTAGGTGTCGTGCAGCTCGAACGCGTCCGGGCCCGCGATGCCGCCGCCCGCCGAGCGGGCCTGGCCCACCGCGGCGTCGAGGCGGGCCGTGCCCGCGGCGATGGTCCGCAGGAACGCCTTCTCCTCGGCGTAGGCGATCCGGGAGATGCGCTCGAACTCGTCCGCGACCACCGGGTAGGTGCCCTTCATCGCGTCCCGGGAGACCGGCAGCAGCTCGGGGAACACGGGCTCGGTGACGCCCATCAGGCGCAGGGCGCGGACCACGCGGCGGATGAGGCGGCGCAGCACGTAGCCGCGGCCCTCGTTGCCGGGGCGCACGCCGTCGCTGATCAGCATCAGGGCCGAGCGCACGTGGTCGGCCACCATGCGCAGGCGGACGTCGTCGTCGTAGTGCGGGTCGGCCGGGTCCTCGGTGGAGGTGTAGGCGCGGCCGGCCAGCTGCGCGGCACGGTCGAGCACGGGGCGGACCTGGTCCGTCTCGTACATGTTCTCCACACCCTGGAGGATCATGGCGAGCCGCTCGAGGCCGAGACCGGTGTCGATGTTCTTGTGCTCGAGCTCGCCGGAGATGTCGAAGTCGTCCTTCGAGCGCACCGCGGAGAGGCGGTACTGCATGAACACGAGGTTCCAGATCTCGATGTAGCGGGTGTCGTCCGCGGCCGGGCCGCCGTCGACGCCGTACGCGGGGCCGCGGTCGTAGAAGATCTCCGAGCAGGGGCCCCCCGGGCCGGGCTGGCCGGTGTTCCAGTAGTTGTCGTCCTTGCCCATGCGCTGGATGCGCTCGGGACGGACGCCCACGTCCTCGCGCCAGATGCGCTCGGCCTCGTCGTCCTCGCGGTACACGGTGACCCAGAGGCGCTCGGGGTCCAGGCCGAAGCCGCCGTCCTCGACCGACGACGTCAGCAGCTCCCAGGCCATCGGGATGGCCGTCTCCTTGAAGTAGTCGCCGAAGGAGAAGTTGCCGCACATCTGGAAGAAGGTGCCGTGGCGGACGGTCTTGCCGACCTCCTCGATGTCCGCGGTGCGGATGCACTTCTGCACCGAGACGGCGCGCGGGCTCGGCGGGGTCTGCTCCCCCAGGAAGTACGGGATGAACGGGACCATGCCGGCCACCGTGAACAGCAGCGACGGATCCGGCGAGATAAGCGACGCCGACGGCACCACGCGGTGCCCCCTGGACTCGAAGAAGGCGGTCCAGCGGCGGGCGATCTCCTGGGACTTCATGCGGGGGTGTCCTTCTGCGTGGTGGTGGTCTGGGGGCGGGCGGCGCCGTGCGACGGCGGCTCCACGGTCTCCCCGGAGATGATCGGCCCCGTGGGGGGCAGGTAGGGGGCGGCCCAGGGGGCCTGGGAGCGCACGCGGTCTGCCAGGCGCCGCGCGCCGTCCTGCAGAGCGGCCGCCGCGGCGTCGGCGGCGGCCTCGCCGGCCTGGCGGGCCAGATGCTCCGGGTCCAGGCGGGCGGAGAACCCCGCGCGCCCCCCAGCGGAGCCGGGGCCCGACGTCCGCGCGTCGGTCCCGTCCGTGGCCGGGTGGGCACGGTCGCCGAGGGCACGGTGTGCGAACCAGCCGGACGCGGCGCCGGCGCCGACGAGCAGCAGCGAGCGGAGCATAGCGGGGCCTCCTTCGGACGGCAGGGATTCCGGCCCCACCTTACCGGGCGCGGCGCCGATCCCCGGCGGCGGGCCCGGGGACGCCGCAGGCCCGGCCACCTCCGAGAGGTGACCGGGCCTGCGGGACGCGCGGGGCGCCGTCGTCCGGGACGGGCCCGGACGGGGCGGATCAGCGCGCGTAGTACTCGACCACGAGCTGCTCCTCGCAGGTCACGGGGACCTCGGAGCGCTTCGGGCGACGGGTGAGGGTGGCGCGCAGCTTGTCGATCTCCACGGTCAGGTAGCCCGGGGTGGCGGGCAGGACCTGCTGGTGGGCGCCGGCGGCGGCCAGCTGGAAGGGGACCATCTTCTCCGAGCGCTCGTGCACGTGGATCATCTGGCCCTCCTTCACGCGGAACGAGGGGACGTCCACGCGCTTGCCGTCCACCATGATGTGGCGGTGCACGACGAGCTGACGGGCCTGCTGGATGGTGCGGGCGAAGCCGGCACGCAGCACGAGGGCGTCGAGGCGCTGCTCGAGGAGCTCGACCAGGTTCTCACCGGTCAGGCCGGCGGTGCGCTTGGCCTCCTCGAAGTAGCGGCGCATCTGGGCCTCGCGGATGTTGTACTGGGCGCGCAGACGCTGCTTCTCCTTGAGGCGCACCGCGTAGTCCGAGTCCTGCTTGCGGCGGGCACGGCCGTGCTGGCCGGGGCCGTACGGACGACGCTCCATGTACTTCTCGGCCTTGGGGGTCAGCGCGATGCCCAGGGCGCGGGAGTGCCGCACGGTGCGGCGGGTGCGAAGGTTGCCACTCATGGTGGACCTGCCTTTCCTTGACGTGCGGCACGGTTCGGGTTTGTCTCGAGGTCTCGTCCGGGCGCCGGGGCGCACGGGTCAAGGGGCCTCGAACCTGGCCTCCCCGCGATCCTGAGGAGAGCTGAGGGGCGTGCCGCCGCCCGTCATCCACTGATGCGCTGCGCGTCCCTCGCCCGGGCACGCGGGCGTCCGCGGGGATCCGAGCGAGGGGGATGCGTCCGGGGCGCAGCGCCTGCCAGACCGGTCCACCTTACCAGAGCGACGACGACGGGGCGGTCCGGGGCTCAGGCGCGCGGCGTGGCCGCGGTGCCGGGGTCCGCGCCGAGGAGCTGACCGGCCTGGTCCAGGTGGGAGGCCTCGACCAGCACGTCGTACGACTCGGCCTCCATGGTCTGCAGGGACGTGAAGTCGCGCCTGCCGCCGGTGGCCGCGTGGCCGATCGCCCCGAAGACCGCCCCCCACAGGGCGCCCAGGCCCAGGGAGATCAGCAGGATCCAGAGGAACCCGAAGCCGGGGGCGAAGATCGAGAAGAGCAGGCCGAGCAGGAGGCCGAACCACAGGCCCTGCAGCCCGCCGCGGACGGCGGCCTTGCCGGTGGTCATCCGGCCCAGGACCTGCTCCACGGAGCGCAGCCCGGTGCCCACGATGCGCACGCGCTCCACGGGGAACCCGGCGTCGGAGAGCTGGTCCACGAGGGCCTGGGCCTCGGCGTAGGCCGGGACGGAGCGCAGGATGCGGTAGTCGGCCTGCGGGAGGGCGGGGCCGCCGGCGCCGGGGCGGCCGTACGGGGCCGGCTGCTGCGCGGCGGTGTGCTGGGGGGTGGACTGCTGCGGAGTGGACTGGGTCATGGGGGCGGCTCCTTCTGTTCCTTCTGTGCGTCGGTGGTGCATGGGGGCGCGAGCGGGCGAGGAGTCGGCGGGCCGACGTCGACCGCCCCGCTCATCCCTGGACAACCGGTGATCCGGGCGTCTTTATTCCGCGCGGCCGCCCGAGGCGTCCGCCCTCGGGCCCGGCGCGCGCTCAGTCGCCGCGGATGATCCGGCGCAGCGCGGCCACCTGCTCGGTGAGCCGCTTCTCGTGTCCGATGGGCTTGGGCCGGTAATAGTCCCTCCCGACCAGGGGGTCCGGCGCGTACTGCTGACGGGCGACGGCGTGCGGCTCGTCGTGGCTGTAGACGTAGCCCTGGCCGTGGCCGAGGGCCGCCGCGCCGGGGTAGTGCGCGTCCCGCAGGTGCGCCGGCACCGCGCCCGTGTGGCCGGCCCGCACGTCCGCGATCGCCTCGTTCACGGCGGTGTAGCTCGCGTTGGACTTCGGCGCGGTGGCCAGATGCGTCACGGCCTGCGCCAGGATGATGCGTCCCTCCGGCATGCCGATCAGCTGCACGGCCTGGGCGGCGGCCACGGCGGTCTGCAGCGCGGTCGGGTCGGCCATGCCCACGTCCTCGGACGCGGAGATGATCAGCCGCCGGGCGATGAACCGGGGGTCCTCCCCCGCCTCCAGCATCCGGGCGAGGTAGTGCATCGACGCGTCCACGTCCGAGCCGCGGATGGACTTGATGAAGGCACTGATCACGTCGTAGTGCTGGTCGCCGTCCTTGTCGTAGCGCTGGACGTGGTGGTCCATCGCCTGCGCGGCGTCCTCCTCCGTGACCGCGACGGCGCCCTCCCCCGCCCGGCCGGCCTCGCGCGCCTTGTCCAGGGCGACGCCGGCCGCGGCCTCCAGCACCGTGAGCGCCCGCCTCGCGTCGCCGCCGGCCATCCGCACCAGGTAGTCCCGCGCGTCGTCCTGGAGCACCACGGCGCCGTTGAGCCCGCGCTCCTGGGTCACCGCACGGTCCAGCAGCCCGACGATGTCGTCGTCCGTGAGGGGACGCAGCGTGAGCAGCAGCGACCGGGAGAGCAGGGGTGCGATCACGGAGAAGGACGGGTTCTCCGTGGTCGCGGCCACCAGCACGACCCAGCGGTTCTCGACGCCCGGCAGCAGCGCGTCCTGCTGCGCCTTGGAGAAGCGGTGGATCTCATCGAGGAACAGGACGGTGGTGCGCCCGTAGAGGTCCCGTTCGCGCTGGGCCTGCTCCATCACCTGCCGCACGTCCTTCACACCGGCCGTGATCGCGGACAGCTCCGTGAACGTGCGCCCGGGGGCGCGGGCGATCACGTGGGCCAGCGTCGTCTTGCCGATGCCCGGAGGCCCGTAGAGGATGACCGAGCTCGGTCCCGCGGCGGAGTCCGGATCGGGCTCGGCGAGCTTGCGCAGCGGGGAGCCCGGCCGCATGAGGTGCCGCTGGCCCAGCACGTCATCCAGCGTGCGCGGGCGCATGCGCACGGCCAGCGGTGCGCCGGGGTGCGGGGCGGCCACGGTGCCGGCCGGGCCGTCGTCGTCGGCCCCGTTGTGGGCGGCGCTGAAGAGGTCGTCCATCGGGTCCAGGGTAGTCCTCGGCCCGCGGGGGCGTGGGTGGCATCATGGCCGCATGAGCCCCGCCGCCCCGCGCACCGACCACACCCACGTCCTGCTGCTGCGCGGGATCAACGTGGGGCGGAGCAACCGTGTCGGCAAGGACACGCTGATCCGCTGGGCCCAGGCCGCCGGCGGGGAGGCGGTCACCACCCACCTGGCCAGCGGCAACGTCCTGTTCCGGGCGTCCTCCGACGCGGCCGCGGAGGGCGTGCGGCAGGGGTTCGCGCGACGGGCGCGTGAGGAGGGCGGCCTCGACGTCCCCGTGGTCCTCGTGGACGTGGGCACGCTCCGGCGCGCCCTGGAGCTGCACGACGCGCTCCCCTGGGCCGGCGGCGAGCCGAAACGCACGCAGCTCACCGTGCTCGAGGACGACCCCGCACCCGAGGCGGCCGCCGCCCTGGCCGCGCTCGACCACGGGGACGACCGACCCGCGGGGCCGGATCGCACGGCCCTGGAGGGACGGCTGCTGTGGATGCGCTGCGCCGCGGGGGTCGCCGACTCCCCGCTCACTCCGGCCCGCCTCGACCGGGCGCTCGGGGTGCGCGGCACGGCCCGGAACCTCACGACGGTGCGGGTGCTCGCGGGGCTGCCGAGCGAGGACTGACCTCGGCGGACGGCACGCGGGGCGTCCGGGGCGTCGACACCCGCGGGACACCGCGCGCTGGCCGGGACGTCACGGACCGTTCACATCCGTGCGATGGGGTGACCCCGTCCTCCGCCTCCCTGCCCTGACTGGAGCATCCATGCCTCGCCTCGCACGCCTCGCCACGGCCGTCACCGCCGCGACCCTGTCCACGGCCTTCCTCGCCCCGGCCTCCCTCAGCGCGCCCGCCCCGCACTCGGCCACGGCCCAGCGCGCCGCCATCGCCGCCAACCCGTCCGGCAAGAGCATCGAGCTCACCCGCGCCGGCACCCACGAGACCGGCGTGTTCGGCGAGTCCGCCGCCGAGATCCCGGCCTTCGACGCGGTCTCCGGCCGCCTGTTCGTGGTGAATGCGCAGCGCGGCGCCGTCGACGTCATGCGCCTGGGCGCCGACGCCGCCCCCGTGGCCGAGCGGACCCTCTCCGCCGAGGGCCTGCGCACCGCGGACGGCTCCGTCACGGACAAGGGCGCCACGGTGAACTCCGTCGCTGTCTCCGGCGGTGTGATGGCCGTCGCCGTCGAGGCCGCCGAGAAGACCGACCACGGCTGGGTCGTGTTCTTCGACACCACCACCCTGCGCTACCTCGGCGGCGTGCGGGTGGGTGCCCTGCCGGACTCGCTGGCCTTCTCCCCGAACGGGGCGTACGTGGTGGTCGCCAACGAGGGCGAACCGGCCGACGACTTCTCCGTCGACCCGGAGGGCACGATCTCCGTGGTCTCCGTACCGAAGAACGCCCGGCAGTTCTCCCGCCTGACCCAGGACGCGGTGCGCACCGTGGACTTCCGCGCCTACGACGCCGGCACCGCCCTGCCCGCCGGCGTGCGCGTCTCCGGCCCCGATATGGCGGTGCCCGCCGGTCACGAGCCCGCCGGTCGGGTGGCTCGCAACCTCGAGCCGGAGTACGTCACCGTCGACCCGACCGGACGCACCGCCTACGTGTCCGTGCAGGAGGCCAACGCCGTCGCCGTCGTGGACCTGAAGTCCGCCACGCTGGAGGACCTCTGGGCGCTGACGCCCACCGATTGGTCCACCGAGGGCGTGCTGGACGCCTCGGACAAGGACGGCGGCATCGAGCTGGGCCACTGGCCGGTCGACGGCCTGCCCATGCCCGACGGCATCGACACGTACCGCTGGCGCGGTCAGAACCTGGTCGTCACCGCCAACGAGGGTGACGGGCGGGAGTGGGGCGACTTCAACGACTCCGAGCGCGTCAGCGACCTGGACCTGTGCGCCGCCGAGTTCCCGGGGGCCAAGGCCCTGCAGAAGAAGGATGCCCTGGGCCGCCTGAAGGTGCTCACCGACCTCGGCTACGACTCTGAGCGCGAGTGCCACTCCTCCCTGACCACACTGGGCGGCCGGTCCTTCTCCATCTACACCGCGGACGGCACCCGCCTGTTCGACTCCGCCGGCATGATCGAGGAGCAGATCGCCCGGCTCGTGGCCGCCGGCGAGCTGCCGGAGCACGCGTTCAACGCGAACAACGACGAGACCCCGTCCGGGGACTCCCGTTCGGATGACAAGGGCCCCGAGCCCGAGTCCGTGGTGGTGGGCACGATCCAGGGCCGCACCTACGCGTTCGTGGGCCTCGAGCGCATCGGCGGCGTGGTGGTCTTCGACATCACCGACCCGCGGAACGCCACCTACGTGGACTACGTCAACGACCGTGACTGGGATGCCGCGGGCGACGACGCCACGGCCGGCCTGGGTGACATGGGCGCCGAGGGCCTGACCTTCGTGCCGGCCGACGAGTCCCCCTCCGGCACCGCCCTGCTGATCGTCGCCAACGAGGTCTCCGGCTCGACCACCGTGTACGAGGTGAATCCGACCCGTCGTCAGTGATCCGCTGACGCGGACCGGTTCCGGGCGCGTTGCAGAATGGCTGCATGAGAGCCGTTCTGCAACGCGCCCGTTCCGCGTCCGTGACCGTCGACGGCAAAGTCGTCGGCTCCTTCGAGGGCGAGGGGCTGGTGATCCTGCTCGGCGTGACCGTCGACGACACCGAGGCCGAGGCCGTCCAGGTGGCCCGCAAGGTGGCCGGGCTCCGCATGCTCGACGGCGAGCGGTCCCTCACCGACGCCGGTGCCCCGGCGCTCGTCGTCAGCCAGTTCACGCTGTACGGCGACGTGCGGAAGGGCCGGCGGCCGTCCTGGACGCGCGCGGCGAAGGGCAACCAGGCCGAGCCGCTCTACGAGCGGTTCACGGCCGAGCTCGAGGCCGCCGGCGTGCGCGTGGAGCGCGGGGTGTTCGGCGCGAAGATGGACGTCTCCCTCACCAACTCCGGGCCGTTCACGCTGATCGTGGACTCGGACGAGCTGGCCGGGCCGCAGCGCGGCTGAGGCGGGCCCGATGCGGACCCGCCCCGGGCCCGCCGCGGGCCCGGATCAGGCTCCCGGCTCGGCCTCGGCCTGCTTCGGCTCCGGCTGCGCGTCGACGCCGGCCTCCTTGCGCTGCTGGGCGGTGATGGGCGCCGGTGCGGCCGTCAGCGGGTCGAAGCCGCCGCCGGTCTTCGGGAACGCGATGACCTCGCGGATCGAGTCGGTGCCGGCCAGCAGGGCGACCACGCGGTCCCAGCCGAACGCGATGCCGCCGTGCGGCGGGGCGCCGTACTTGAAGCCCTCGAGCAGGAAGCCGAACTTCTCGTTCGCCTCCTCCGGGGACAGGCCCATGACCTCGAACACGCGCTCCTGCACATCCTGACGGTGGATGCGGATGGAACCGCCGCCGATCTCGTTGCCGTTGCACACGATGTCGTAGGCGTAGGCCAGGGCCGAGCCCGGGTCGGTGTCGAAGGTGTCCGCGAACTCCGGCTTGGGCGAGGTGAACGCGTGGTGCACGGCGGTCCAGGCGCCCGCGCCCACGGCGACGTCGCCCGAGGCCACGGCGTCGGCCGCCGGCTCGAACATCGGCGCGTCCACGACCCACACGAACGCCCAGTCGGCGTCCTTCGCGGCCACGCCGTCACCGGCGTCGGTGAACAGCCCGCAGCGACGGCCGATCTCCACGCGGGCCGCACCCAGCAGCGCGCGGGACTCCTTCGGCTTGCCGGCGGCGAAGAACACGCAGTCGCCCGGGTTCGCGCCCACGGCGGCGGCCAGCCCGGCCTTCTCCTCCTCGGAGATGTTCTTGGACACCGGGCCGGTCAGTTCGCCGTCCTCCTGGATGAGCACGTAGGCCAGGCCCTTGGCGCCGCGCTGCTTGGCCCACTCCTGCCACGCGTCGAGGGTGCGGCGGGCCTGGGAGGCGCCGCCCGGCATCACGACGGCGCCCACGTACTCGTTCTGGAACACGCGGAACGGGGTGTCCTTGAAGTACTCGGTCAGGTCCGTCAGCTCGAGGCCGAAGCGCAGGTCCGGCTTGTCCGAGCCGTACTTCTCCATCGCCTCGGCGTAGGTCATGCGGCGGATCGGCGTCGGCACGTCCACGCCCACGAGGGCCCACAGGGCCTTGACGATCTTCTCGCCGAGGGCGATCACGTCATCCTGCTCCACGAAGGAGGCCTCGATGTCCAGCTGGGTGAACTCGGGCTGACGGTCCGCGCGGAAGTCCTCGTCGCGGTAGCAGCGGGCGATCTGGTAGTACTTCTCGATCCCGCCCACCTGCAGCAGCTGCTTGAACAGCTGCGGCGACTGCGGCAGGGCGTACCAGGAGCCGGGAGCCAGGCGGGCCGGGACGAGGAAGTCGCGGGCGCCCTCCGGCGTCGAGCGCGTGAGGGTCGGGGTCTCGACCTCCACGAAGCCCTCGCCGTGCAGCAGCTCGCGCGCCGTCCGGTTGACCTCGGAGCGCAGGCGCATGATGCGCGAGGGCTGCGGGCGGCGCAGGTCGAGGTAGCGGTGGCGCAGCCGGGCCTCCTCGCCGACCTCCACGTGCTCGTCCACCTGGAACGGCAGCGCGGCGGCGGTGTTGAGCACCGTCACGGTCTCCGCGATCAGCTCGATCTCACCGGAGGGAAGGTTCGGGTTCTCATTGCCCTCGGGGCGGCGCTCGACCGTGCCGGTGACCTGCAGAACCCACTCGTTGCGCAGCGGGTCGAAGTCCGCCTCGTCCCGCACCACGACCTGGGCGAAGCCCGAGGCGTCGCGCAGGTCCACGAAGGCCACGCCGCCGTGGTCTCGCCGCCGCGCCACCCAGCCGGTGACGGTGACGGTCTGGCCGATGAGCGAGGCGTTGAGCTCGCCGAGGGAGTGGGTGCGCAGCACGAGGATCCTCTCCGTCCGGTCGCCGGACGATGTGCGGGGTTCATGTGATGGTCGACGCCGTGTGATACGCCTGCGGGGCGGGCGCGCGCCGTTCCCGTCAGTCTAGTGCCCCGTCCACACTGCCCCAGCCCAGGAGGACCCCGTCATGACCGCCGCCCTGCAGCGCCGCCTGACCCTGCTCCACGCCGTCGCGATCGGCCTCGGCTCGATGATCGGCGCGGGCGTGTTCACCGCGATCGGCCTGGCGGCCGCGCTCACCGGCGGCCACCCCGGCCTGCTGTACGGGGCCCTGGCGGTCGCGGCCGTCGCGGCCCTGTGCAACGCCCTGTCCACGGCGCAGCTGGCCACCGTCCACCCCGAGTCCGGCGGCGCCTACGTCTACGGCCGGCGGCAGCTGCACCCGTGGGCCGGCTTCGTCGCCGGCTGGGGCTTCGTCACGGGCAAGACCGCGTCGGTGGCCGCGATGGCGGCCACCCTCGGCCTGTACCTCTTCCCCGACGACGCCGCCGCGGCCCGGTGGACGGGCGTGGCCGCCGTCGTCGTGCTCACCGGGGTGGCGATGGCGGGCGTGACGCGGACCGCGCAGGCGACGTTGGCGATCCTCGTGCCCGTGCTCGCCGTGCTCGTGTTGGCCATCGGCGCAGGCCTGGCGCGCGAGGCCCCCGGGGGCTCGGCGGCGGCGCTCGGCGTCGACTCCCCCGTGCAGGGCGTGCTCATGGGCGCGGGCGTCCTGTTCTTCGCGTTCGCCGGCTACGCGCGCGTGGCCACCATGGGTGAGGAGGTCATCGACCCCGCACGCACGATCCCGCGCGCCATCCTGATCGCCCTCGCCGTGACCGTGGCGCTGTACCTGCTGCTCGCCACGGCGCTGATCTCGGGCCTCGGGACCTCCGGGCTGGCCCGGTCCCCCGCGCCCGTGCGCGACCTGCTCGAGACCGCCCTGGGCTCCGGCTGGGGCTGGGTGGCCGTGGCCGGCGCCGCCCTCGCCGCGGCCGGGGCCATGCTCAACCTGCTGACGGGCATCTCCCGCACCGCCCTGGCCATGGCCCGCGAGTCCGACCTGCCCCGCCCCCTGGCACGGGTCCATGCGGGGACCGGCACGCCGTGGACGGCTCAGCTGACGGTGGCCGCGGCCGTGATCCTGCTCCTGCTCACCACGGACATCCTCACCGTGGTGGGCTTCAGCTCGTTCGGCGTGCTCGTCTACTACGCGGTGGCGAACCTGTCCGCCCTGACCCTGCGCGGGGACGACGACGGCCGCCGCCCGGCCCGGCCGCGCCCGCTGCGCGTGCCCCGCGCCGTCAACGTCCTCGGCCTGGCCCTGTGCCTGCTGCTCGCCCTCAGCCTGCCGCCGATGTCCGTGGCCGCGATGGCGGGCGTGTTCCTGATCGGGGTGGGCGGGCGCGCGTTCGTGCGGGCCGGGCGCCGGGGCCGGTGACCCGACGCGCAGACACCCACCGCCGCCGCACACCGGGGCCGGCACAGCGGCCGCGTCCGCTCAGTCCTGCGCGCGGGCGACCTGCGGCAGCAGGTCCTCGGCCGGCGGGGTCCAGTCGGCCGGGTCCGCGCCGTGCTGCTCGCCGGAGCGGATGTCCTTGACCTCGTGGACCCGCGCGCCGGCGTCGTCCCGGCCCATGAACCAGACGAACGGGATGCCGCGGCGATCCGCGTACTTGATCTGCTTGCCGAACTTCTCCGCGGACACCGCGACCTCCGCGGGGATGCCGCGCTCCCGCAGCAGGGCCGCGACGTCCTGGGCCTCGGACCAGTCCTCGTCCGCCGTCAGCGCCACGTACACCGCGGTCGGCACGGAGCGGGAGGCCACGGCCATCTGCTGGGACAGCATGCGCATCACCAGCCGCGTCACGCCGATGGACAGCCCGACACCGGGGAACACGCGGTTCCCCTTGGACGCGAGCGCGTCGTAGCGGCCGCCCGAGCAGATCGAGCCGAGCTGCTCGTGGCCCACCAGGACGGTCTCGTAGACGGTGCCCGTGTAGTAGTCCAGGCCGCGCGCGATGGACAGGTCCGCCACGGCGCGCCCGGGGGCGCGGCGGTGCAGGGTGGCGACGACGTCGGCCAGCTCGGTCAGCCCCTCCTCGAGCAGCTCGTGGGTCACCCCCAGGGCGCGGACCCGCTCCACGAACGAGGTGTCCGACGTGCGGATGTCCGCCAGGGTCAGCGCCTGCGCAGCCTGCTCGGGGCTCGCGCCGACCTCCTCCTGGAGCAGCCGCGCGACCTCCTCCGGGCCGACCTTCTCCAGCTTGTCGATGCTGCGCAGCACGCCGGCGGTGTCCTCCAGGCCGATGCCCCGGTAGAAGCCCTCGGCGAGCTTGCGGTTGTTCACGCGGATGAGGAAGTCGCCGATCGGCAGGGCGCCGAGCGCCTCGGCCATCACCAGTGCGACGTCGGCGTCGTACCGGGGCGAGAGGGCGCCGTCACCGACGACGTCGATGTCCGCCTGAGTGAACTCGCGGGCGCGGCCCTCCTGGGGGCGCTCCCCGCGCCAGACCTTCTGCATCTGGTAGCGACGGAAGGGGAAGGCGAGGTGGCCGGCGTTCTCCACGACGTAGCGGGCGAACGGCACGGTGAGGTCGAAGTGCAGGGCCAGGCGCTTGGGGTCGGCCGGGTCCTTGGGATCGCGCAGGCCCGCGGCGACCTCCTCGTCCTCGGCCAGGCGCGAGACCGCGTAGACCTCCTTGTCCACCTCACCCTTGCGCAGCAGCTGGCCCAGGGTCTCCACGGCCCGGGTCTCGATGCCGGCGAACCCGTGCAGCTCGAAGGTCCGCCGCAGCGTGTCGAGCACGTGCTGCTCCACGAGCCGCTCGGCGGGCAGCCACTCGTGGAAACCGGACAGGGAGGCCTTGCGGGACATGGCGATCCTTCGAGACGACGACGGCGGGGACGCACGACGGTCCCCCGCCGGCGCACCGGCCCATTCTAGGCGCGGGCGCTGTCCGGCCCGGTACGCTGGCCCTGTTCGTGTCCATCCCGACCGGCCGCATCCCTCGACGACTGCGTGCCGGCGCAGTCAGGGAGAGTTCCAGCGGTGACCAATCACATGCAGCCCGACGACCAGCAGTCCCCCGCCACCGAGGCCACCCCCGCGTCGGCCGAGGCCGCCGAGACGACCGTGCCCGCCGAGGCCCGTCCCGTCCCCGAGATCGTCCCCGACGCCCCGGCGCACGGTGATTCCTCCCAGCCCGCCGAGGCGTCGGGGACGATCTCGGGGACGGG
>NZ_VIGS01000079.1:0-7280 GCF_006704135.1 Micrococcus sp. R8502A1 | reverse complement strand
TTAGCGTGGGTCATGAGCGGGCTCTTTCCAGCGGATGGGTTGTTGAGGAACTTCCATCCTGCCGGGCGGGGCCCGCTCGTCTCATCTCAGCCCGGGCCTCGTGCCAAGAACCTCATGACCCACAACAGTTAGACGCCCGGATGAGACGCCGGTAAGCGCTCAGCAGGAAGTCCACACGCTGAGTACGCCTGGCACCCAGGGCTTCGCGCTGGAGCGTCAGCCGGTGCACAAGAAGACCGCCGACGATGGCGCCGAAGGCCGCGGAGAGAAGGGGCAAGGAAACAGCCAGCCAACCTGTCACTTCTCGGCACCCGAGGTAAATTCGCTACTGAACTCCACACCATCGTCGCTATCCAAAAACGCCTTCAACTCGCGCGAAAGCGACGCGCTGGCCTCATCTTGAAGGGACTCCGTCTTGTCAAGATATCGGAGCTCCTTCAGGCGCTTCTCCACCTGAGTAAGCAGCAGTTTGCCATAAAGTACGTCATCGGTTGGGCCCGCGCTCTCGGGCCACAATTCATCGGTGCGAGGGGTGCCGCCATCCAGGTGGACCCTGTTGATCGCTCTACGCTTCTCGCGATGCTTCGCCCTAAGCTGAGGCAGCCATTCGGCAACGACATCAGAACGAACTTGGGTAGCGGTTTCCACGTCTAGATTAGTGACCTTAGCTATGTGTTCGACCGTGGCATGATATGCTTCCGTATCGCACATTTTCGGACAAAAGACCTCAATTCCTCGCTCGATAAACACCCGTGACCATTCTTCCAGTTCGTCATCGGTAAGAAAGTCCCGATCGCGATGAACGATAACGCGCGGAGAACTGACCATCATGTCAGACATCTCACGGAAGGCCTCCGCTGTATACTTGTTCCCAAGCCCATTGAATGACGCAATCTTGACTTTCTCATCATGAAAGCCCGACTCGCGCAATGCAAGTCGAAGCGCCCAAGGATCCTCGTCCTCAGTACAGATGATCACCTGACTTCGCAGATCGAGCTGGTCAAGTGCACCAAGGTCCATCAAAAGCGCGGTCAGATCCCGTCGATCATCGGTTTCGACGTCTCCATCCTTCATCCATACGACTTTGACAGCATCAGACGCGCCCGTGATCAAATGACGGCTGTGTGTACTGACAATAACTTTGCACTTCTTAACCGTCGCAATCTTCTCTAGCGCAACACCGAGCGCCTTTTGGCGCGACGGATGGAGATGGCTGTCCGGCTCATCCACCAGAAGAAGCGCCGGCTTGAACAGGAGCACGTAGGCGAAAATCTGAGTGATCTGCAAGATTCCCGTTCCCCATAGGTCCACGGGGAGATGGTCCTTAGCCGTAGTTGACTCCCCCGTCGCAAGTCGAACGTCCACGTAAAGATCCCGATCTGGGTCATAGCGAACCAGGAAAGATACCGGAGTCTTCAGTACTGACTCCAAAAGGGTCTCTAGATCTCTCAGCTCATTCCGCTCCGAGAGCAGGCGAATAATATTGCGAAAGACAAGGTTGGCGTCACCACTTGCGGCCTTGCGGAAGACGGCAGCATAACCGCTCATTTCCTCACGATGTGGCACACCCGCAAGGCCAGGAACGTAGACGCTAAATAATTTCTTGGGGTCGCTAATCACTTGACCAAAACCTGGAGAAGTACCGGAACGGTCGACGCCAACATTATTGTGATTCCGAGCCTTGTACATCTCGATCCGAAATTCTGACGCTAAGTCGCTATCAGCAGGCACCCCCTCAAACAAGACCGACCCCCGAAGGCCATCTCCGCGATTGGAGTACTGGGCCCCATGACCAAGAAGGGAAAACTCAGCGACGGGAGAATACCGTAAACTAGCCTCGGCAATGACCTGCTGGCCCAACTCCACCGAGGCCTGCGCACAGCTGACTGCGGTATGGATGGCCTGCAGAACGCTGCTCTTGCCAGAGTTGTTCCCTCCGACCAAATACGTGATGGGCCCCAACTCGATTCGAGTGTCCGCAATTCGCTTAAAATTTCGAATACGGACACTGTTGATAATAAGAGGAGATCGTCGCTGCCCGAGCACCTCGGGACCACCGCTCATAAGCCCCACCCCGTCGCCTTCAAGCTCTGCGTCGGTCGACGCCCCAGGGGACGGAGGGTCGATGCTCATTTCTTACCTCCAGACGTTAATCCGCTACGGAACTCCACCACGTCGCCGTCCTTCATCACGTAGTCCTTGCCCTCCATGCGCACCTTGCCGGCGGCCTTGGCGTCGGCCATGGAGCCGGCGGCCACGAGGTCGTCGAAGGAGACGATCTCGGCCTTGATGAAGCCGCGCTGGAAGTCGGTGTGGATCACGCCGGCGGCCTCCGGTGCGGTCGCGCCGACCGGGATGGTCCACGCTCGCGTCTCCTTCGGCCCCGCCGTCAGGTAGGTCTGAAGGCCCAGGGTGGAGAAGCCGACGCGGGCCAGCTGGTCCAGCCCGGACTCGTCCTGCCCGGCCATCTCCAGCATCTCGGCGGCCTCCTCCTCGGAGAGCTCCACGAGGTCGGACTCGAGCTTGGCGTCCAGGAACACGGCGTCGGCGGGGGCCACCAGATCGCGCAGCTCCTGCTGCTTGGCCTCGTCCCCCAGCACACCTTCGTCCGAGTTGAACACGTAGATGAACGGCTTGGCGGTGAGCAGGCTCAGCTCCCGCAGCCGGTCCATGTCCAGCTTGTCCTTGTCCTTCGCGGCGAAGATCGTCTCGCCCCGCTCCAGCACCGCGAGCGCGGCCTGGAGCGCCTCGAGGTCGGCGGGCTCCTTCTTCTTGCCCTTGACCTCCTTCTCGACGCGCGGGATCGCCTTCTCCACGGTCTGCATGTCCGCGATGATCAGCTCGGTGTTGATGGTCTCCATGTCCGAGGCCGGGTCCACCTTGCCGTCCACGTGGACGACGTCGCCGTCGTCGAACGCGCGCACCACCTGGGCGATCGCGTGGGCCTCACGGATGTTCGCCAGGAACTGGTTGCCTAGGCCCTCCCCCTCGGAGGCGCCCTTCACGATGCCGGCGATGTCCACGAAGGACACCGTGGCCGGCAGGATGCGCTCGGAGCCGAAGATCTCAGCCAGCTGCGGCAGGCGCTCATCCGGCAGGTTCACCACGCCCACGTTCGGCTCGATCGTCGCGAACGGGTAGTTCGCCGCGAGCACGGTCTGGCGCGTCAGCGCGTTGAACAGGGTCGACTTGCCCACGTTGGGCAGTCCCACGAATCCGATTGTCAAAGCCACAGTCCGGCAGTCTACCGGCGGGCCCGCCGCGGCGGAGGCGTCCCGCACCGGCCCCGCTCCGTGGGCAGAACCAGCATCCCCGCCCGCTCCGTGGGCAGGAAGCGCGCTCTCCCCTGTTTCGGGGGCAGAACCGGCAGGGTTTTCCCTCCCGGGGGCAGAAACCTTCGCTCTCCTGCCCACGGAACCCAGAGGCCCAGCGGCCACGGGGCCCGGCAACCCCAGCCCCCGCCCCCACGCGCCCACGGAACCCAGAGACCCTCACCGCCCAGCACGCATCCCCGCCCAGATGACCGATCCGTAGGGTGGACGGGCCGCCCAGACCCCGACGAGAGGAAGCACACCTGTGTCTGCCGACCAGAGGACGACAGCCGAGACCAGAGGACGACAGCCGAGACCGCGGGGCCACCGGGTCCACCCCTCGCCAAGTCCCGCGGCACCGTGCGCCTGCGCTCCAACGACTACCGGGACAAGCCGGCCGTGGACCCGCGCTACTTCACCGACCCGGAGGGCCATGACATGGCCGTCGCGGTGGCCGGCATCCGGCTGGCCCGGGAGATCGTCTCCCAGCCGGCGATGGCGGAGTGGGCCGGCCGCGAGCTCGCCCCGGGCGTGGACGTGCAGACCGACGAGGAGATCGCCGACTACGTGCGCCGCACCCACAACACCGTGTACCACCCGGTGGGCTCGGTGCGCATGGGCGCCGACGACGACGCCATGAGCCCCCTGGACGCCCGCCTGCGCGTCAAGGGCGTGACGGGTCTGCGCGTGGCCGACGCCTCCGTGATGCCCGAGCACGTGACCGTGAACCCCAACATCACGTGCTTCATGATCGGTGAGAAGGCGGCACAACTGATCCTGGCCGACCGCGCCTGACCACCACGCGGATGCGGCGGGCCCCCCGGTGGGGACCCGCCGCAACTGCGTTCGGGGGCGGGCCGCGCGCCGGTCACGCGCGGCTCCGTCAGAGGGCGATCACTCGCCGGAGGTCTCGACGGCGGAGTCCTCCACTGCCTCACCCTCTACGGCCTCGCCCTCCACCTGGGCGGCGGAGCCGGTGTGCTTGACCTGGATCTTGCGCGGCTTGGCCTGCTCGGCCACCGGGATGGTCAGCAGCAGCACGCCGTCGCTGTAGTCGGCCTCGATCTTGTCCAGGGCCAGGCCCTGGCCGAGGTTGAGCTGGCGGGCGAAGGTGCCGGCCGGACGCTCCTTGGTGAGCCAGCGACGGTCCTCCCCGGCGGGGGCCTCCTTGCGCTCGGCGCGGACGGTGAGCGTGCGCTCCTCGACGTCCACGTCGATCGAGCTCGGGTCCACGCCCGGCAGCTCCACCTCGGCGACGAACACGTCGCCCTCGCGGTAGAGGTTCATGGGCATGGAGGCGGCGCCGGAGGTGCGGGCGAAGCCGGTCATCAGGCGCTCCATCTCGCGGAACGGATCAATGGGACGAGCCATGGTCGATCACTCCTCATGCAGGGCGGGCCGCTCCGGTTGAGCGGCGACTGTCCTGTGCAACGCCGTCCCCCCACGGGGTATTCCACGGAGTTGAGTCAGCCCCGCTCAACCCTGTCCAGGGCGGTCCGGAACGCCGTCTCCGCCTCCTTCCCGTAGGGCACGAACAGCACCTCGTCCACGGTGCCGCCCACCTCGTCTGTCATCGCGTGGCAGGTCTCGACGGCGATCCGCGCCGCGTCCTCCATGGGCCAGCCGTAGATCCCCGCGGAGATCGCCGGGAACGCGACCGTCCGGGCGCCGAGCCCGGCCGCCACCTTCAGGGACTCGCGGTAGCACGAGGCGAGGGTGTCGGACTTGTCGATCGTCTTGGCCCACACCGGGCCCACCGTGTGGATGACCCAGCGCGCGGGCAGGCGCCCCGCCGTCGTCGCCACGGCCTGCCCGGCGGGCAGCCCCTCCGGCAGGTCGGTCTCGCGCAGACGGCGGCACTCGGCCAGGATCTCGGGGCCGCCGCGCCGATGGATGGCGCCGTCCACGCCTCCGCCGCCGAGCAGGGTGGAGTTGGCGGCGTTGACGACGGCGTCCGCGTGCGTGGCCGTGATGTCCCCGGGAGCGATGGTGAGCTGCATGGGATCACGCTAGGCGCGGGTGGGCGCCGTCGGACAGGGCCGGTAGCCTCGGCCCCATGAGCACCCCGACGCCCACCGGACCGACCCCCACGCCTCCCGGCGGCGAGCTGCTGCCGCTGATCAGCCTCGCGGTGGAGCACGTGTTCGACACGCTCGGCCGGCAGTCCGTGTTCGCCCCGACGATCCTCGCCGTCGCCGCCGACGGCCAGCGCGGCATGTGGGAGCATCCGGACCTCGAGCCCGAGCAGGCGGCCGCCACGGTCGCGAAGATCACCCCGCGCCCCACGCGGGCGGTGGCGGTGTTCGACGGCGAGATCGAGACGGCCGACGGGCCCCGCCCGGCCGTCGCGGTGGAGGCCTTCGACGCCGCCGCCCTGGCCTCGACCCGCATGGTCTTCCCCTATCTGCCCGGCGTGGCGGCTGCGGGCATCGCCGCCCGCGTCGACGGCGACCCGCAGGTCGTGGCCAACGGCCCCAACCCGCTCTTCGGCTGAGCCACCCGCCACGACGACGGCGCGCCGCGTCCTATCGTGTCCGTGCGGCCTGCGAGGGTGGGGGCATGGAGATCCTCAGCCTGCTGCTCGCCCTCATCCTCGGACTCGTGCTGGGCGCCCTGGTGGGCGCGTGGCTCATGTGGCGCCGGGCGGCCGGCGGCGGTGAGGAGACCCGCCGGGCCCAGGCCGAGCTGGCCGCGCTGCGCACCGAGCACCAGGGGGTGCGAGAAGAGCTCGCGGCCGCCCGGGCGGAGCAGCGCGCGCTCACGGCCGCGCGTGCCGAGGACGCCGAACGCCAACGCGCGGAGTCCCAGGTGATGTCCACGCTCGCGCCGCTGGGCCAGCGGCTGGCGGCGCTCCAGGAGCAGGTGAGCGTGCTGGAACGGGATCGGGCGTCCCAGTTCGGTCGGCTCGGGGAGCAGCTCCGCGCCGCCGCGGCCACGGACCGGGACCTGCTGAACCAGACCACCTCGCTCATGGCCACGCTCAAGTCCACCTCCGCGCGGGGCCACTGGGGCGAGGCGCAGCTGCGGCGGGTCGTCGAGGCGGCGGGCATGCTCCACCACGTGGACTTCACGGAGCAGGCCACGCTGTCCGGCAGGGACGGCGAGCGCCTCCGCCCGGACCTCGTGGTGTCCCTGCCCGGCGGCAAGGCCATGGCCGTGGACGCCAAGGCCCCCATCGGGGACGCGCTGGCCGCCGAGGCCCTCGCGGACGAGCCCGGCGAGGAGGCGTACGAGCGGCGCCAGGCGCTGGCCGCCCAGCACGCCGCGGCCGTGCGCCGCCACGTGGACCAGCTCTCCGGGAAGTCCTACTGGGCCGGCCTCGAGCACTCCCCCGAGCTGGTCCTGTGCTTCCTGCCCGCCGAGTCGCTCCTGGCCGCGGCCCTGGACGCGGACCCCGGGCTGCTGGACCACGCGTTCTCGCGGAACGTCGCGCTCGTCGCCCCCGTCTCCCTCCTGACCGCCCTGAAGTCCGTGGCCTACGCGTGGCGGCAGGACACCCTGGCCGAGAACGCCCACACCGTGGTGGCCAGCGCGAAGGACCTCTACGAGCGCCTCGGCACGCTCGGCACCCACCTGGACCGCATGGGCGGATCCCTCAAGACCACCGTGGACCGCTACAACCAGCTCGTCGGCAACGTCGAGTCGCGCGTGCTCCCCGCCGCCCGGCGCCTTCGCGACGTCGACCCGGGCCTGGCCCCCACGCCGGACATCCGCACGCTCGAGTCCGCGCCCCGGCCCCTGGCCGCTCCGGAACTGGTCGCGGGCGTGGAGGAGGACGAGCTGCGCCGTCGTCGGGCGGAGTCGGCGCGGGAGGCGTGAGCGGGGCCGGGCGCTGTATCTTATACCCATCTGTGGCTGCCGCCGATCGCATAAGTGGAGATGTGGGCGGGGGGCGCATGCTTAAAAAACAACAAAGGCGAGGACGATACGAAAGCGAGTACACGCTATGACGTAAATTGTGCAAAGAGT
>NZ_VIGS01000078.1:0-7357 GCF_006704135.1 Micrococcus sp. R8502A1 | reverse complement strand
CGGTCACACCGCGTAGGCGAGCGCCGGCAGCGTCAGATGTGTATAGGGGACAGCGGGGAGGGGGTCGGTGTCCGGCTCGTCCGCCTGCGGGCGGGCGTCCGGCTGCGCGGCACGGCGGCGCTCGTGACGGGCGAAGGCCAGCACGATGCCGACCGCGCTCAAGGACAGGGTGAGCGCGGAACCACCATAGGAGATGAAGGGCAGGGGGACGCCCACCACGGGGATGACCCCGGAGACCATCGCGATGTTGACGGCCGCCTGACCCACCAGCCAGGCCAGGATCCCCCACGTGGACAGGCGGATGAACGTGGACGTGGTCCCGGCGGCGACGCGGTAGATGCCGATCGCCAGGCCGAGGTAGGCCAGCAGCACCACCAGCGTGCCCACGAGCCCGAGCTCTTCGCCGAGGATGGTGAAGATGAAGTCGTTCTCGGCCTCCGGGATGTAGCTCCACTTCTGGCGGGACTGGCCGAGGCCCGCGCCCCACCAGCCGCCCGAGGCCAGGGCGTACATCCCGTGCGCCGGCTGGAAGCAGGGGTCGGTGGCGTCGGAGCAGTCCCCCATCCAGGCCTGCACCCGGACCATGCGGTGCGGGGCGAGGAGGGTCAGGGCCAGGATGCCCAGCATGCTCAGCGCCAGGAAGGTGAGGAAGACCCCCCAGTGGGTGCCGGCCACGTACAGCACCGTGGCCAGCACGATCGCGAGGATGATCGCGGTCCCGAGGTCGCTGCCCGCCATCACCAGGATCAGCAGCAGCAGGCCGCCGGGCAGCACCGGGATCAGCGCGTGCCGCACCTGGGTGACGAGGCGGTGCTTGCGCTCCAGGACCGCCGCCGCCCACAGGGCCAGGGCGAGCTTGGCGGCCTCGGAGGGCTGCATCCGGAACCCGCCGATGCCCAGCCAGTTGCGATTGCCGCCCACGGTGACGCCGAGCGGGGAGAACGCGACCAGCGCGAGCAGGATCACGGCCACGCCGAACGCCGGCCAGGCGAGCGCCTTGAAGACGCGCACCGGCAGGCGCGAGAACACGAGCAGGGCCGCCACGCCCGCCACCGCCCAGGCGCTCTGGCGCAGGAACAGGGCGTACGAGCCGCCGCCGGTGCCGATCGCCTCGACGGAGGACGAGGAGAGCACCATCACGAGCCCCAGCACGGTGAGCAGGGCGGTGCAGCCGCTGATGAGCAGGACCGACAGGTCGAGGGCGCGGCGACCCTCCAGGACCCGCCACATCCGGGGCAGGAGCCGCTCCCGGTGCTCGGGGGCGTCGTCGTCCGCGCGGGGGCGGACCGGGCGGAGCTCGATCGGGGACATGGCCCTCCTCACGGGGGAAGCGAGACGGTCGGGTGGGCGGCGGGTCAGTCGGTGTCGGGGGCGGCGTCGTCGTGCACGTCCCAGCCGTGCTCGCGCATCAGCCCGGCGACGGCCTCGATGAATGCGTCGCCGCGGGCCGCGTAGGAGCGGAACTGGTCCATCGACGCCGCGGCGGGCGCCATGAGCACGGTGTCGCCGGGGCGGGCCAGGCCGTCGGCCACGCGCACCGCCTCGGTCATCACGGCCGCGCCGTCGGCGGGGCCGGTGCCGTCGGCCGCGGCGAGGGGGGCGTGGACGGGGACGTCCGGGGCGTGCGCGGCCAGGGCCGCGCGCAGGGCCGAGGTGTCCCTGCCCAGGAGCACCACCGCCCGGAGCCGGTGGGCGTGCGCGGCCACCAGCTCGTGATAGGTCACGCCCTTGGGCAGGCCGCCGGCCAGCCACACCACGGAGCTGAACGCCGCCAGCGACGCGTCTGCGGCGTGCGGGTTCGTCGCCTTGGAGTCGTTGACCCACATGATGTCGCGGGAGGTGGCCACGAGCTGGATGCGGTGCTCCCCGCGGTCGTAGGAGCGCAGGCCCTCGGCCACGGCCGCGGGGCTCACCCCGACGGCCCGGGTCAGCGCCGCCGCGGCGGCCGCGTTGGCCATGGTGTGGCGCGGCGCCACCGGGCCCAGGTCGGCGCGCTCGGCCAGGGCGATCGCCTCGTGGCGCCGGTTGTCCAGGAACGCACGGTCCACGAGGATCCCGTCCACGACGCCGATGTCGGACAGGCCCGGGGTGTCCGTGGTGAAGCCGATCGCGCGGCAGCCCTCCTGGACGTCCGCGCGCTCCACGAGGGTGCGGGTCAGCGGGTCCTGCTCGTTGAACACGCAGGCCACCCGCGTGTTCGCATACACCTTGCCCTTGGCGGCGGCGTACTCCTCCATCGAGCCGTGCCAGTCCACGTGGTCCTCGGCCAGGTTCAGCACCGCAGACGACGCCGGGGCCAGGCCGTGCGTCCAGTGCAGCTGGAAGCTGGAGAGCTCGAGGGCGAGCACGTCGAAGCCCTGCGGGTCGCGGATCGCGTCGAGCACGGGGGTGCCGACGTTGCCGCAGGCCACCGCCCGACGGCCGTCCGCCCGCAGGATGGCCTCGACCATCGTCACGGTCGTCGTCTTGCCGTTCGTGCCCGTCAGGCACACCCAGTCGGCGGTCTTCCGGCCGGCGCGCTCGCGCAGCCGCCAGGCGAGTTCGACGTCGGACCAGATCGGCAGGCCCGCCGCGTGGGCGGCCATCAGCAGCGGCTGGTCCGGCCGCCAGCCCGGGGAGGTCACGACGAGGTCCGCGGCGGCGCCGTCGACCTCGGGCAGCGCCTGCGTGGCCGCCCGGTCCAGCAGGACCTCGCGGACCCCCACGATCCGCAGGGTCTCGGCGCGCGCCCGGTTCTCCGGCCCGTCATCGCCGTCCACCACCACGACGGCGGCGCCCAGCTCGGCCAGGGTGTCGGCCACGGAGAAGCCGGTGAGGCCCAGGCCCGTGACGACGACACGCAGGCCGGCCCACCCCGGAGCGTCCCAGGACGTGAGGTCGGCGGTGCGGGCGGTGTCGGCGCGGGGCCGGCGCACCGGTGCGGGCGCGGCGTCGGACGCGGGGCCGGTCACGGGGTCACCCCCGCGAGGCCGCCCTGGCGGATGAGCCAGTCGCCGTAGAAGATCGCGAGCCCCACGGTGACGCACATCAGGGACAGCAGCCAGAAGCGGACCACGACGGTCACCTCGGCCCAGCCCTTGAGCTCGAAGTGGTGCTGCAGCGGCGCCATGAGGAACACGCGCTTGCCGCCGGAGACCTTGAACCAGCCCACCTGGATGATGACGGAGAGGGTGATCGCGACCATGAGGCCGGCCAGCACGGCCACCAGGATCTCGGTGCGCGTGAAGATCGCGAAGCCGGCCAGGGCGCCGCCCAGGCCCAGGGAGCCGGTGTCCCCCATGAAGATCTTGGCCGGGGAGGTGTTCCACCAGAGGAAGCCCAGCAGGCTGCCCGTGAGGATCGCCGCGAGCAGGGCGAGGTCCATGGGGTCGCGGACCTCGTAGCAGCCGCGTGTGCCCTCGAGCGCGCACGACTGGCTCGACTGGAAGAGCGACATCAGGACGTAGGCGCCCGTGATCATGGCGGTGGCGCCCGTGGCGAGCCCGTCGAGGCCGTCCGTGAGGTTCACGGCGTTCGTGGTGGCGGTGGTGATGAGGTTCGACCAGATCACGAACAGGATGACGCCGATCGCGGGTCCGGCGAAGGCCAGGTCGAGCCACGGGACGTCCCGGGCGAAGGAGATCGCCGTCGAGGCGGGGGTCAGGCCCCGCTCGTCCGGGAAGTTCAGGGCGAGGACGGCGAAGGCGGTGCCGATCAGGGCCTGGAGGATGATCTTGCCGCGCGGCGTCAGGCCGAGCGAGCGCTGCTTCGTGATCTTCGTGAAGTCGTCCACGAACCCGACGAAGGCCATGCCCACGGTGAGCAGCAACAGGATGAGGCCGGAGGCCGTGGGCCCGCCGAAGTCGACGCCGAGCACCGCGAGCAGCCCGTGGGTGATCAGATACGCCAGCACCAGGGAGCCGATGATGACCGCGCCGCCCATCGTGGGCGTGCCGCGCTTGGTCTTGTGGGTGGTCGGGCCGTCGTCGCGGACGAACTGGCCGTACCCGCGCTTGACGAGGAACCGGATGAACAGCGGGGTGCCGGCGGCCGAGAGGACCAGGCCGAGCACGCCGCCGATGAGCAGTCCGATCACGGTCGGGACTCCTTCGGGGAGGCGGAGGGGGCGGCGATGGCGTCGGCCGTGGCGAGGCGCTCGCCGAGGGCCGCGAGCCCGACGCCGTTGGAGGACTTGACGAGGACGAGGTCGCCGGGGCGCAGGTGCTCGGTGAGGAACGCCTCGGCCTGCGCGGCGTCGTCGACGAAGTGCGCCTCTTCGCCCCAGCTGCCCTCGTTGAGGGCGCCGATGTAGAGCGGCCGGGCTCCGGCGCCCACCACCAGCAGCTGGGCGATGTTCAGGCGCACCACGGACTCGCCCACGAGGGTGTGCTCACGGACGCGGGCATCGCCGAGCTCGAGCATCTCCCCCAGGACGGCCCAGGTGCGGCGGCCGCTGGAGCGGCCGAGGGTGGCCAGCGTCCGGAGCGCGGCGCGCATGGACTCGGGGTTGGCGTTGTACGCGTCATTGATGATCGTGACGCCGTCCGCGCGGTCGGTGCGCTCCATCCGGAAGCGGCTGGCGGGCCCGAGCCCGTCGAGACCACGGGCGATCTCGGCCGGGTCCATGCCGGCGGCGTGGGCGGCCGCGGCGGCGGCCAGCACGTTGTGCACGTGGTGCAGGCCGGTCAGTCCGGAGGCGACCGGGTGCCGCAGGGCGGCCTCCTCCGTCCCGACCTGCAGGTCGAACACGGGGCGCTCCTGGTCGTCGGCGTGCACGTCCCGTGCGGCGACGAGGCCCGACGCGCGGCCGGCGGCCACGTCCTCGGCCGCGCGGGCGACGCCCCGCTCGTCCGCGGTGAACCAGGTGATCGGGGCGGCGGTCCGCGCCGCCATGCCGGCGACACGCTCGTCGTCGAGGTTGAGGACGGCGATGCCGTCGGGGCCGAGGGCCTCCACGAGCTCGCCCTTGGTGCGTGCGATGTTCGCCACGCCGCCGAAGCTGCCCGCGTGGGCGGTGCCCACCATGAGCACGACGCCGATGTCCGGGCGCACGAGGTCGCAGAGGTACGCGATGTTGCCGACGTGGTCCGCGCCCATCTCGACCACGAGGAAGCGCGTGTCCAGCTCCGCCCGGAACACCGTGAGCGGCACGCCGACCTCGCCGTTGTACGAGCCGACCGGTGCGACGGTGGGGCCCTGGGTGGCCAGCAGGGCGGCGAGCAGGTCCTTCGTGGTGGTCTTGCCGGCCGAGCCGGTGATGCCGATGACGGTGGTCGGGGAGTGCTCCCGGACGCGGCGCACGACCTCCCGGGCGAGCGCGCCCATCGCGAGCACGGCGTCCTCCACGAGGATCGCCGGGTGCGCGGCGCCGTCGGGGGCGTGCGTGGCGCGCTCGGCGAGCACAGCGGCGGCGCCGGCGCCCAGCGCGGCGTCGATGAAGTCGTGGCCGTCGGCGCGCTCCCCCGGCTTCGCCACGTAGAGCGTGCCCTCGGCGGTGACCTCCCGCGAGTCGGGGGTGACGTGCACCAGCACGGTGGCGGGGTCGAGGGTGGCCGAGAGCGTGCCGGACACGGCCTCGGCGATCTGGGCTGCGGTGAGAGCGATCATGACTCGATGACCTTACCCTCGCGGGCGGGGCCGGAGCCCGAGGCGGAGGCCGCCGCGACACGGGCTGCCAGGGCCTCGCGGAGGGCCACCCGATCGTCCAGCGGGACGAGCTCGCCGTCGTAGTCCATCGTGGTCTCGTGCCCGCGGCCGGCCAGGAGGATGCCGTCCTGCGGCCCCGCCAGCTCCACGGCGCGGCGGATGGCCGCGGCACGGTCGGCCACCTCCTCGATCACGACCGTGCGGCCCTCCTCCCGCGCGATGCGGTCGGCCTCGGCGCGGGCGCCGGCGAGGATGTGGGCACGGATCGGGGCCGGGTCCTCCGAGTGGGGGGTGTCGTCGGTGACGATCACCACATCCGCCGCCCGGGCCGCGATCGCGCCCATCACGGGCCGCTTGTCACGGTCACGGTCACCGGCGGAGCCGAACACGATCAGGGTGCGGCCGCGCGTCCCGGCCGCCGCCCGGGCGTCGGCGAGGGAGCGCAGCGCCTGGACTATGCCGTCCGGGTTGTGCGCGAAGTCGACGACGGCGTCCGGCTCGCGGCCCACGACCTCCATCCGTCCCGGGACGGCGGCGGCCAGAGGGCCCTCGCCCGCGGGCACGTCCAGGACGGCGGCGAGCGCGTCCAGGTGCTCCTCCCCCACGGCGTGCAGCACGAGCAGGACCGCGAGGGCCGCGTTGGCCACGTTGAAGCGGCCCGGCAGACCGACGGAGGCCCGCAGCTCCCGGCCCGTGGCCGCGTGGCGCAGCGTGAAGCGATGGCCGAGGCCGTCCGGCGCGAGCTCGGCGACCTCCCAGTCCGCCCGGAGGCCGGGGTCGTGTTCGGCCAGGGCGCCCGGCGTCGGCGCGGCCGGCCCGAGGGCGAGCGTGGTGACGGGAGCGCCGGCGGCCCGGGCCATGGCGACGCCCCAGCGGGGCCCCTCGCCGCCGTCGAGCGTGATGACGGCGTGGTCGGTGCGGGCGGGGTCGAACAGACCGGCCTTGGCCGCGAAGTACTCCTGCATCGAGCCGTGCATGTCCAGGTGGTCCTGGGTCAGGTTGGTGAACCCGGCCACCGCGTAGCGCAGGCCGGCGATCCGCTGGTACGCCACGGCGTGGGAGGAGACCTCCATGACGGCGGTGTCCACCTCCTCCTCGCGCATGAGCGCCATGAGGGCGTGCAGCTGGGTGGCCTCGGGCGTGGTGAGCGTGGAGGGGACCTCCCGCTCCCCCGCGCGGATCAGGATCGTGCCCACGATGCCCGACCGGCGCCCCAGGGCCTCGAGCAGGGCGGCGGCGAGGAAGCTCGTGGTGGTCTTGCCGTTGGTGCCGGTCACGCCGAGCAGGCGCGGGCCGGCGTCGCCCCCGCCGCCGTAGACGCGGGCCGCCACGGTGCCGGCGGCGGTGCGCACGGCGTCGACCTCGAGCACCGGGACGTCGGCCAGGCCCTGCTCCGCCAAGAGCGCGCGGCCCGCCGCGTCCGTCAGGACGCCGACGGCGCCGGCCTCCAGCGCCGTGGCCGCGAACGCGGCACCGTGGGCGTGCGCCCCCGGGACGGCGACGTAGAGGTCGCCCGGGCGCACGACACGCGAGTCGAGGCTGACCCCCGTGACGCCGTCGGCCGGGGCCGCGCCGTGGACGTGGGCCGCGATCCCCGCCTCG
The DNA here is from genome assembly GCF_006704135.1 of Micrococcus sp. R8502A1. NCBI lineage: Bacteria > Bacillati > Actinomycetota > Actinomycetes > Micrococcales > Micrococcaceae > Micrococcus > Micrococcus sp. R8502A1. The sequence continues at coordinate 130 of NZ_VIGS01000078.1, read as the reverse complement.
GCCAGCGCCTGTGCGAGGGCGGGCCAGGGCGTGGCGGGGGGGCTGTCTCTTTTACACATCCGGCGCTGCCCGCGGCCGGCCCACGGGGGAGATCTCGGGGGGCCGGCGACGCATAAAAAAAAAAACTAAG